>JAZKEU010000013.1:41700-149828 GCA_040386775.1 Bdellovibrionota bacterium
TTATCCCGGGTATTCCAGCATTTTTAGGAAACTTTTTCTTACCAATTATGATTGGTGCAAAAGACGTTGCTTTTCCTAAACTCAACTTACTCAGCTGGTACTGCTTAATCGTAGGGGCATTGATTGCATTCTACGCTTTGTTTGCAGGAGGAGTTGATACTGGTTGGACGTTCTACACTCCATACTCTATCAAAACGAGTGAAGGAACTCTTTATGTTGTGCTCGGTGCTTTCGTTATGGGTTTCTCTTCTATCTTAACGGGATTAAACTTCATTGCGACAGTTCATAAACTAAGAGCTCCTGGAATGACTATGAATAGAATGCCACTTTTTGTTTGGGCACTTTATTCAACTGCGATCATTCAAGTTCTTGCAACTCCGATCCTTGCGATCACTCTTCTATTGTTAGTAGCAGAGAGAACTTTAGGAATTGGATTCTTTGATGCGTCACTTGGTGGTGATCCAGTATTGTTCCAGCACTTCTTCTGGTTCTACTCGCATCCTGCAGTCTACATCATGATTTTGCCAGCGATGGGCGTGATCTCAGAGCTTATTGCAACTTACTCTAAAAAAGTTATTTTCGGTTACACAGCGATTGCCTATTCATCACTTGCGATTGCAGCGGTGAGCTTCTTTGTTTGGGGCCATCACTTGTTTGTATCTGGACAATCCGAGTTTGCGGGAAAGATCTTCTCTTTCTTAACTATGCTTGTAGGTGTTCCGACAGCGATCAAGATGTTCAATTGGGTTGCGACTATGTACAAAGGCTCAGTGAAACTTGATACTCCGATGCTTTACGCAATTGGTTTTTTGTTCCTATTTGCTATCGGTGGTGTGACAGGAATTATGCTTGCAGTTATGGCTATCGATGTTCATTTGCACGACACATACTTTGTTGTTGCTCACTTCCACTATGTGATGGTGGGTGGAACATTGATGTCGATCATGGGTGGGATTCTATATTGGTTTCCAAAAATGTTCGGCAAGATGTACAACGAAACTACGGCTAGACTTTCTTTCATTGGAATTTTCTTGGGATTCAATATCACGTTCTTCCCGCAATTCATTCTTGGAATTCAAGGTATGCCACGCAGATACCATGACTATATTCCCGAATACGCTTGGCTGAATAAGCTTTCTACTTTTGGTTCTTGGTTCATTTTACTTGGATTCTTGTTTGGACTTTACACAGTCATTCAAGGTTTAAGAAAAGGTGCACCAGCTCCAAAAAATCCTTGGGGTGGAACAACATTAGAGTGGCAGATTGATTCGCCACCAATCACAACTAACTTTAAAGATTTACCAACAGTAACTGAGGGGCCGTATGAGTATCGTTAAAACGGACAGTTTAGGAAATAAGTACGCAGAACACTATTTAGATTCTCAGCACCAAGATGCTACAGGCAAACACGGAGTTTGGTTGTTCATGGTAACTGAGCTAATGATGTTTGGTGGTTTGTTTGTAGCTTACGCATTATTTAAAAATATTTATCCAGAAGTTTTCCACGCGGGTCATAAGTTTTTAGATTGGAAAATGGGAGCGCTCAACACGATCGTTCTTCTTTCTAGTTCTTTAACTATGGCTTTGAGCATTCACTATGTTCAAAAAGGAAAACCAAAAATTGCGATGGGGCATTTGGCATTCACATTTCTTTGTGGTGCTGCCTTCATGGTGATTAAGTATTTTGAGTACTCACATAAAATTCACGAAGGGTTAGTTCCTGGAAAATTCTTTCACTACGCAGAAATGGGTGGAGAACCAGTAAATTTAGCTCTTTATTTTGGTCTTTACTACATGATGACGGGTCTTCATGGCATCCACGTTCTAACGGGGATGTCTTTGATTGCTTGGTGTTTTTTTAAAATTAAACGTGGTGATTACAGCCCGACATATTACACTTCCCTCGAAGGCGTTGGACTTTTCTGGCACGTTGTCGATTTGATTTGGATTTATTTATTCCCTTTACTCTATCTAGTGATTTAATGGAGATATAAAATGGCACAAAACGGACAACACCATATTACACCGCTTAAAACTTTCTTAAAAGTTTATGCAACTTTAGTTTTTCTTACGGTCTTTACTGTTTATACAGCGACTCAATGGCACATCGGTGTTTTGAACACGCCACTTGCCATGTTGATTGCTACAGTTAAAGTTCTTATCGTTATGTTCTGGTTCATGCACTTGAAGTACGATACGAAGCTAAATAAGGTTACAATCTTCTCTGCCTTTTTCTTCTTATTTGTATTCTTCGGATTCTCAGCCTTAGATGTTTTCACTAGATACAACATGGAAGACACAAGCATTGCGGCTTTAGAAGCAAAAGTAGAAACTGGTAAAACTACAGCTCCAGTAGAAACAAAACCTCCTCAAGAAGTTATTAAAACTCCAGAGGAACCAGGCCAGGGACCTGCTGCACACTAATCATTATTGAAACAATTACTTGACCGAACAATTTGGGAAATAACAAAACCAAGAATCGTTAAGATGGTTCTCATCACGGGGGCTCTTGGTTATGCGTTAGGTTTTCCTTTTGAATATAATTTTTCTTACTTTCATTTCATTTTATTTTTAATTGGTTTGGGTTCTATTAGCGGTGGAAGCCTGGCTTTAAATTCTGCGCAGGAATGGCAACATGACATTAAGATGGACCGCACCGTTGAGCGACCAATTCCAAGTGGGTTGGTTTCTCCTAAAAAAGCTTTTGGTTTCTCTGCGTCTTTAATTATTTTCGGACTTCTTGTTCTTTATTACGTTCAACCACTGACTTGTCTGATTGGCTTTCTAACAGTATTTTTTTATAATTTTATCTACACCGTCATTTTAAAAAGAAGATCACCTTTTGCTGCTGTCCCTGGAGCTATACCTGGAGCTGCGCCAGTCTTGATGGGATATTCCGCTATAAATACAAATATTTTTAGCTCAGATTCCATATATGTTTTTCTACTTATGTTTTTATGGCAGATGCCGCACTTCTGGGCCCTAGCTATTAGGTATATGGATGATTATGCAAAGGGTGGGTTTCCAGTTCTGCCAGTAAAATTGGGCAAGCAGCGCACTCTTTACCATATGGGGCTTTATTTAATTCCATATATTGCGTTAGCTGTAATGTCTCCATGGTTTGTGGAGACGGGCTACGCATATTACATCTTGGTATTGCCTCTTGCTGTTATTTCGGTTTATGAATTTTATAAATTTTTAGAATCCAGAGGTGAAAAAAACTGGGTTCGATTTTTTGTTTGGATTAACTTAAGTATGTTAGCGTTCTTGGCTGCTCCAGTTTTAGATCGCTGGGCTTTTTATTTTTTCAAAGGAATCATGAGGCAGTAAATGGGTGCGTTAGTTGAAAATAAACTTCTAAAAAATTTCTTAAGAACATTAATTATTCTCACTTTCATTTTAATTTCCCTCGGCGGCGCAGTAAGAGCGATGAATGCAGGTCTTGCTTGCCCGGATTGGCCGCTTTGTTTTGGGAAACTAATTCCTGATTTTCATGTGCAAGTTTACTATGAATTCATTCACAGAGTTCTAGCGGGCTTTGTAGCTCTTTTGACTTTTGGTTTAACGGCGTATTTTCATATCAAGAAATTTCCTAAGAAAATCCTTAAGACCAGTTGGTTTGGTGTTTTGATTCTTTTGGTCCAAATTGTATTTGGTGGTTTAACAGTACTTAAGCTTTTACACTTTAGTGTAGTTACAGCTCACTTGGTTTTTGGAATGTCATTTCTATGTTCGCTACTATGGCTTTATTTCCAATTGTTTGATGAATCTAATCAGCTTCTAGAAAAAACACCCAAATCATTTCATGCTGTTCTCGTGGTAGTTGCAGGAATGCTATTCTTGCAAATCATTATTGGTGGATTGGTTTCTACAAATTACGCAGGTCTTACTTGCGAAGGGTTTCCGCTTTGCAATGGTGAGTTGATACCCACACTTTCAGGGCTTGTAGGATTGCAAGTAAAGCATAGACTTTGGGGATATATCACCGCTCTTGCAATTTTCTCATTCACACAGTTAATTTGGAAAAATAGAAAACAAAAATGGATGGATCCAAAAAATGTAAAGTACGGCATTTGGTTATCAGTACTGGTAATTATTCAAATCGGCGTAGGCGCAGCCAACGTCATCTTCCAAATTCCACCAATCATTACAGTAATACATCTAGCACTAGCAACAACCCTAATGGGCCTAATGCTAAGAATCCTAAAAAGGTGAGCCGCACCTTTTCCTCAGTTTTGTGTCATTTAACGCGCATCTTTGGAAAAGGTGCGGCTCACCTTTTATTCTAGGGTGAGTTTGCGGCGGGCTTTTGAGGCGAAGATTCTTCGGACTGTTCCGTCATCGTCTTCATCGAAGATATCGCCAACGATTTCTTCGATGATATCTTCTAGAGTTACAATCCCAACTCTCTCTGCGATGGATGAAACTACAATGAACATATGATTTCGTTTCTCTTGCATCATCCTTAGGACCCTAAGAACCGCATCGTTAGAGTGTACATTCACAGCTGGACGAACAATACCTTGCCATCTTAATTCTCCGGATTCTTTTAGAGCGACAAACTCTTTTGTATGTAAAATTCCGAGAACGTAATCGTTATCGATGACAGGTAGACGAGTATGGCCAGAGTTAAGAACAACTTGAAGAACGGTGTTCATATCGTCTGTGTGTCTAATGTGATTTACCTTTTCCCATGGAATCATCACATCTTTGATTTGTTTTTTTTCAATTTCTACCATGTTAATTATAAATTTTTGATGAGTAGGGGAGAAAGAATCAATTTCAATTGAAGTATGAGAAGTTGTTTCCGGAGCGTGAGATTTATGAAAGAAAATTCTGAGAATTTTTTTTGTCGACCATTCAAGTGCTGTCACTACTGGGGATAACAGCCTATCAAACACGAATAATGTTTCAGCCCCTTTAAGAACAATTTTCGTTGGATTTCTGAGAGCTAAAGTTTTAGGAACCAATTCACCTACAACAACATTCAAATAAGTAATTGGAAGTACGACCAATACAACTGCGATCACTTCTGCAGCAGTTTCTCTAAGCCCCCAGGTCTGCATAAAGTAAGGAACTATTGTGCCTGTAGCGCCAACGCCACCAATTGCGGCAGCAATGGCACCAACTAAGGTGATTCCTATTTGGATAACGGATAGAGTTCTTTCTGGATGTTCTCTAAGACCAACCAGACGTTTTGCAGACTTATTGCCTTCTCTTGCTAATTTCCTAAGGGAAGATTTTGGAACGGAGACGAACGCCATTTCATATGCAGCAAAGATGGCATTTAAAACTAAGCAGACTAAAACTATGATTATCTCTTCCATAAAACGGATTTCATATTCTCAAGGCTAGGGTTAAGTGGTCAATTGTTATCTGCGTA
Organism: Bdellovibrionota bacterium; assembly: GCA_040386775.1. Classification (NCBI taxonomy): domain Bacteria; kingdom Pseudomonadati; phylum Bdellovibrionota; species Bdellovibrionota bacterium. The sequence goes on from JAZKEU010000013.1 coordinate 47,084, forward strand.
TCCTAAAGGTGCGAAATCAATCCCAAGTGAGTAGGGTGTTGTTAATGGAAAGATGACAAAGTGCAAAGTCATATCGAGTAGGGTCGTCGACGTCCAGCTTCTTTAAAAACTCTGTGATCTCAATTGCAGTTTCAAGATCGGCTACATTTCTAGCTGTGATTTGCAGAGATTTAGCTTGCTTAAAAACATGAGTGTCTAGGGGAACAATCAAGTTTTTCTTGGAAAATGTTTTCCATAATCCTAAATCAGGTTCTGTATCTCGAACCATCCATTTTAAGTACAAATTCATTCTTTTTGAAGCGCTTCCTAGTTTTGGATCGGGAATAAAGAAATCAAAAGATTTTTTAGGCTTTTTATTTTTAGGAATGAGAGCATAGAAATTTTTTCGAATGGCAATGAGAAGATCTGCTGTATTCTTGTATCGAGAAGGATTGAGAAATTTTTCGATAGATCCATGATCTGTATAAATTTTTTGTAAAACTAAAAGCATAATGAGGATGTCGTGAGCATCATTAAATCGGTGCTTCCAGTTCTTCACATGCTTTTTAAGATCGGATTCTGTCTGTTCGACAAGCCATTCTGCGGGGTTGTCTCCCATGGGATCAATTAATGCGTGGATGTTTCTTTTGACCTGCACAATGCGTCCATAGGCGAGAATAGAGCAGATGAAAGAGACAAGTTCTTTATCTCTGGGATTTTGAAACTTTAAGGCCGGTTCTAATGCATCGGCAGAGATTTCGTTATTCAAAAGAAAATCTTCGTGAGCTTTCTCTAAAGTTATTCTAAGTCGTTTAATTTTTTGAAGTGTCATATTATTCTTTATTTCTAATGGAAGAGTGATCGGCAGGAATTCGTATGCATCAGTACCGCTTCGCTGAAAGAGGCAGATTTTGAAGACTTGCGTTTTGGTTTTTCAGAATAATTAGGCGCAAGATTTTCATGCAGAGTCACCGCTTTTTTTGCTTTCCAATCTCTGTATTTAACAAATGCCCAGGTTAATGCTCCAGCGGCAGCAGCAGCGAGGCCTGCTTCACCAGCCATAGTTACAAACTCTGTTCCTGTTCTCTTTCCAACTTCATAAGCTATGGTGCTCGCGGCAGCGATGATGGCCACGGCCTTACCCAAATTTCTATCCAGGTAAACCCACGTGAAGATTCCGCTAAGCCCCAGCACACCTAAACCTGTGATTCCAGCATACTTTAACGCATCAATCCCAGTATAAACACCCGTGTTTGTCGCGACAGCACTCGCTACGGAAATGATAGATGCGATAAAGAAATATTTTTTGTATCTTTCTCTGACTCTAAATTCTTGTTCGTGCGTTAATTTATTTAAATCAGATTTTGATAAATTAAATATATTTATGCCCAAGAGTCTTTCAGATTCCTGCGCTAAATCTCTTTGAACTGCGGCATCAATTCTGTTGGCTTTAACTTTTTCTACGAAATTCTGAATTGTAGCACCTGGTAAATATGAAGCAATTTTAGTAATGGCGGCAAATCTCATTCTAGTTCTTAGTTCGTCTTCATGGATAACCTTTGCTAACGCTTCTGGATTATTTAAATAAATATGTCTTCCAGATAACTTACCTGCAAGTTCTGCAATATCCGCATTCATTCCGGCTTCAAGCTTAGGTCCCCTTAATTTTTTTGTGATCAATACATCCCAAACGCCTTGCGAGGCTGTTGATGCAAGTGCCGTTACAAATGTAGAGATAATAGCGACTTTGATATCTCCGGAATAAATATCCCAAGCTGGCATTGCAAGATAAGGTACAGTTAAGAATAAAGCCTCCGTCGCGTACCATTTGTACCACATAGCGGCCCCAGGAAATCTTTTTTTAATCATGTAATAAGCAGATTGTACAATAACTCCCGCGCCAGCGGTTCCTGCAAGCAATGCTGCCCCTTCTACTGAAACCAAGCCATCTGATTGAAGTCCGATTAAGGCTGGAGATAAAAGCATATAAGTTTCAATTGAGCCTAAGTAATTTCTGACTCCTTTTTCCGGGGTAGCTTTGTTATGTTCTAACCATCCAGTAAATTTTTCGATAAATAAGCCAATCGAACCAGATCCGGCTCCAAGGACCCCTGCAAGCGCAATTGAAACTGGAATTGGAAATCCAGAACCGTAATGAAAGCTAACATAAGCGGAAGTACCACTGCCGGCAACGCGTGCGAGAGACCAATAGATATCACTCTTGCTTGTTTTATCAAAAAGATGAGCAAAGAAACTCTTAAATTTAGCTGCCTTAGAAGAATCAATTTTTACATCCACTGTATTTGTTTCGTTATTGATGTCTTTTAGAATCTCCAGAATTTCAGTAGCAGTAAGGTCCACATTTTTTTCATTTTCATCAGCGATGTGTACGAATTCAAATTTTGTATTTGGATTGAGTCTGTAAGCCTCTTCTATTTCTGATTTGAGTTGATTTAAAACTTCTAAAATTTTTTCTGAATCTTCAGCTTTGAATTGACCACGAATAACATCAAGATCAATGGTTTTTCCATTTTGCAGTCCGGTGGTGTTTATAAATTGCAGAGCACCTGGGTCAACTCCAATTGTGTTTATTTCTTCAGGGGATAACGCTTCTGAAAAATTAAATCTTTCGGCAGGAATGTCATCTAGTGCTTTGTCCGAGGGATTATTAGCAAAAAGATTTTGTGGAATTGTGAGCGAAAGGATCAATAGCAAAGCTGTGCATTGCTTTAAAAATTTATTTAATTTTCTACTTAACCCTGAACAATTACCCACATAGCCTCTGAAGTAGCTCTTAAATTAGTCTTAAGAACGAAGTGTAAGTATAAATTAAGCCTTGGAAATAATCTGTTTGAAATTTGTTATTTGAAATAATTTCCTACCAGAGAATTAGAATTTCTTTGGTAAAAGAGACGAGAAATGTCACTAAGTTAGCTTTATGTACACTACATAATTTTGTTTTTGCTCTCACATAAAATTTGCTTATGGGTGTGGGGAATTTTGGAAGTAATTCAGTGTAAGTCAAAGTGGGCTTAAAAAAGATTCCTAGTATAGAATTCTACAGATTTTCAAAGGTGCCCGCGGGCACCTTTTAGAAAGAACGATTTATTTTTTAGAATTGAAAAAGGATTCTCGCGAGAACTGTGTAGTAGTCATCAACGATTTCAACACCATTTACTTCTGAACCAAACATTGAGTAGTAACGAGCTTGAAGACCAATGATCAAAGCTCTTTTCGTGAATACGTCAGCTCCTGCACCAATGAATAATCCAAAAGCAGTATCATCAATTGTTCCAACTTCATTAGTTACAAAGGCTACACCACCAGTGATTCCATAATAGAATGGTTCATAACTGTTTACATAATATTGAACGCCAAGGTTGAAGTCTTTGTGATCTAATTTATCGTGTGAACTTTGCATGTACATCAATTCAAAGCTCAATTCATCTTCAATGCTGTAACCAAATACACCACCAACACCGATAGCATTCTTTGAAGAATTATTAGAATCTTCTCCCGGATCGCCAGTCAGGCCAACGTTACCAACAACGGCACCGAGTTTAAATGTGTCGGCTTTTGGGCCTTCAGAAAAAGCTTTAGGTGATAAAGCTAGAATAGAAATGAACGTAAATAAAAATAGATTTTTCATGTGTGTCCTCCGGGTCATTGCCCAAAGGAAAAATTCTAAGCGGGAAAATCCGAAACTTCATCGAAAATACGATATGTCAAAAAAAAACCCCAAGCGTTAGCTTGAGGTTTCTTCGTTCCCAGATCGAAACTTGAGTTAGTTGCTGAAGTTTCTGTTTGAATTTGGAAGTTCAGGAGTTGGTTCAAAGCTTGGATTGCTGTTTGAAGTTGTGTTGTCCTGAGCCTTGTTCTCTTGAGCCTTCGCAACGCGATTCTCTAGAGTTGATTTCATGTCATCAAAAGATCTAGGTCCTTTTTCAAGGAAATCTTTTACGATTTCTTTTACTGGAGTTTCTTTCTCTTCCGGAGTGAAAACATCAAGTTTAGCTAGGTAGCTAGACATGCTTCCGTTTCCGTGTTGGATGATATCTCTAAGAACATAAAGAGGAGCGTAATCAGCTGCTTTCTTTTCTGCTTCGAAGATGATTTGTGACAATGTTGAAGCTGTAATGTCTCTTTTTGTCTTATTGTCGATCACAGTTACTTCTTCGCTAGCACGAATCATCTTAGCGATGTCGTCTAGTGTCACGTAACAGCTTTGCTGTGTATCATACAGCTTTCTGTTTTGATAACGTTTGATAATCTTTGGTGTCGTAGTTGTGTTAACTTGTCTGTCTGTCATTTGGGCTTGTGTTTCCAAGTAGCCTCCCCTGTTACGTTAATTAATTAGTTTAGCTGCTCTTTATTTAGACTGCTAAATCTAATTATGTTGTTGTTAATTATGGGGTTTCCATTTACTTCACCGCTCTCAACTCTTGATTTCACTCTCAAATTGGAACACTGAGGCGTTAATTACCTGGGGACAATAGGTCTGGTCGTCACAGCTTGTCAAGTATTCAACTGATGAATATCTAGGACGAATAACGCGTAGCAAACTGATAAAAATGAGCAGATTACGAAATATGAACAATTATTGTTCAAGTTTTCACAGAAACAGTCCGAAAGTCTAGATATATGGTAAATGAACGCTCATTTGATGAACTTAGTAATAGTAAAGAAAATCAGCAGTTTAACACTTTTGATGTGTTATCTATATTTCTTTGTTTTATGCTCGTTGTTTCAATTGGAGGCGTCTTATTTAGTAGTCATATTGAGCAGAAAAAGACCTTTGTCGCTAAAAATTACGTGGAAAATCTTGCTCAAGAACTCATTATGAAACCAGTAATTTCTTCTATGGATTCGAACTTGAGAATGCCGGCTTCCGAATTAAATTTAGAATTAGATCCGTGGGGAGCTGCATACAAATACAGTGTAATTAAGAACTCTTACGGTCTTCCAATTTACGTTGTTGTTTTATCTGGTGGGCCAAATAGTACTTTTGAAACTGAAGTGATAGATACGATGCAATTTTCTCAAGCAAAAATTGAAAATGTTCAGTTTAAAGGCGACGACATTGGCTACATTAAATCATTTAGATAGAGATTCAGTGATAAAATTCAATCTGCTTAAAATCAGCTCAATCGATGTGATCTATCTCTCTACTTCTGTCCAGTCCGGATAATTGTTACAGGACTTTGATTGTCTTAAGCGTAAGCAATTTGCCTCCGAAAAGTTTCTTAATAGAGAGGCTCATTGTGATTAAAAAACAAAATACCGTTCTGAAATTAGCTGTGATCTTAATAATTTTTCAAACAGTTGCATGTTCGATTCTTGAAAAACAAGATCCGCCAACAAACGCTGTTGGGGAAAATGCTGTGTTTGGTGTGGATAGAGCTCCAGCATTTGTTGATACGAAAGCGATGGAAACAAAAAAAGATGAACCCCTTGTAGATAAACTCTCAATGGAAACTCAAGCGGATTATCACTTTGCTCTTGCTGAAACTTATAGCTTTGAAGGACTTTCTCAAAAAGCCATCGAAGAGTTCAAGGCGACTTTGATCTACGATCCAAACTCACAAATTGTAAAACTTAGACTTGCAATTGAATATGTGAAACTGGGTTTAATTTCTGAAGCGGTAAAAGCAGCAGAGGAAGTTGTTAGGAAAGACCCAAAGCACACAGAAGCGAAACTTCTTTTAGGTGGCTTGTATTCAACACTGAAGCTTTATGACAAATCCATTACTCAGTATAATGAAGTGATCAGAATCGATGCCACACAGGCGGCAGAAGCCAACCTTTATCTTGGTGCCATCTACGCAGAGAAAAATGATTTAAAGAAAGCCCTCAGTTATTTTGAAAAAGTAGGAAACAGTGGTAATAAAAAATTCAAACACTTGGCTTACTACTATATAGGAAGAATACATGTTTATGGAAATAAAAATAAACTTGCAGAAGAATCTTTCAAGAAAAGTATCAGTGCAAAACCAGATTTTACAGATGCAGTTCTCGCCCTAGGATCTGTTTTTGAAGATACAAATAAGACTGCAAATGCTACGCAACTTTATAGTTCTTATCAAGAGCAGTATGGCCCCGATGTCACTATTGCCAAAGCTTTATCTCAAATTTACTTAGAAGCGGAAAATTATGAAAAGGCTTATAACCAATACGAAATCATTCAGGCGGCAGAGCCGGAAAACTTAAATATCAAAATTAGATTGGCACTTTTGGATATTGAAAAGAAAGATTATTCAGTAGCAATCAGAAGATTAAAAGAAATTTTAGCTTTAGCTCCAGACTCAGACAAAGTGAGATTCTATCTTGCAGCTGTATTCGAAGAGTTGAACCAAAATAAAGATGCGATTGAACAGTTCGAAAAAATTCCTACGGCCAGTCAATTCTTTGCAGAATCTGTAGTTCATGCGGCATACTTATACAGACAATTAGGTGACGCTAAAAAAGCGATGAGCCTAGTTGAGAAGGCAATCGAAGCTAAAAAAGATTATCCTCAATTTTATGCACTTCAGGCCTCGCTCTTTGATGAACAAAAGAAATTTGTTGAAGCCGAAAAAGTTTTAGCAAAAGGTACAGATCTATTTCCGGAAAATGAGCAGCTTCTGTTCTTTTTGGGCTCTACACAAGATAAATTGGGCAAGAAGCAAGAGACCGTAGCGAATATGAAGAAAGTGTTAAAGCTGAATCAGGATCATATTCAAGCGATGAACTACCTCGCGTACACTTACGCAGAACTAGGAGTAGAATTGCCAGAAGCGGAAACTCTTGCACGTAAGGCATTGAAATTAAAACCAAATGATGCTTATATTAAAGATACTCTCGGTTGGATCTTGTACAAACAAGGCAAGCTGAAAGAAGCAGTTCTAACTTTAGAAAATGCTCATCAGATGAATCCAGAAGAGAGTGTAATTGCAGAGCATCTTGGAGATGCGTATTACCAGTATCAGTTATTTACAAAAGCAAAAGACATGTACGAACGAGCAGCTAGGGTAGAAAAAAATGAAGACAACGTTAGAAAACTCGAAACAAAAATTGATCAACTCAAAAAAATGCTTACGGACACTTACAAGCGCGTTCCTGCTTCTTCTATGTAGCCTGACATTCGCATCTTGTGCCTCGGTGCCTCGTCAGGATATGGCAGAGCAGGGGGAGTGGGAAGCTAGGGTGCTTGTAAAAGACAAGAAGCAGGCAAAAACATTTATAGTGAATGTAGATTTTATTGCTGTGAAACCATCAAAGATGAGAATGGATATTACTACGCCTGTCGGTGTGCACGTCGCATCTATCACTATGGATGGCAATTCGATGACTTATGTTGTTCCTCAGAAAAAAGCGTTTTATCAAGGACAGCCAACTTCACAGGCATTTGCTAGAACCTTGAATTTTGCCCTAGATCCAAAGCTCATCATGAATGTACTTTTTGATCAACCTGTTCAACAAAAAGGTTGGGTTTGTAAAAAGGAGGGCGAAATTGTCTCGGAGTGTGCTCAGGGTAATTTCAAAATCAATTGGACAAATAGAAAATCGAAAGAAAAAACAGTGGTTATAAGTCATTCTCAATATCAAATTGAGTTAAAATTCCACAACTTCAAAGTACCCAGTACGGTGAAGGATGAGATTTTTACAATCAAGCAACCAGAAGGTTTTAGCAGAGTAAACTAACCGTCTGACGAAGGTCTAGTTTCTCTCTTAACGCAAGCAGGACTTCCCTCTCATAAGGCATACTATTCATAGAGATGACTTCGTTCGCAATGAGCGAAGTCAACCAGTCCGGAGGAGGATAGTGATGACCGATTTCAAAAATCTGATTCAGAAACTTCAAGCCAAAGAAAATTTAAAAGCACTCAGCTGGTCAGGATCATTTGTTGAATATCTAGGAATGGTCAAAAAAAATCCAAAGATCACAAGAAACGCATATGAAAGAATCTATGACATGATTATGGGATTCGGAACTGATGAATATGTGGATGTGAAAAAGAAAATCACGAGATACAAATTCTTTGATGATGAATTGAATAACGGAGCAGACGCAGTATTTGGGTTGGACGTTTCGCTTATGAAATTGGTGAGTGCCTTTAGATCGGCGGCGATGGGCTATGGGACAGAGAAGAGAGTCATCCTTCTTCACGGACCAGTGGGTTCTGCGAAATCTACAATTGCGAGATCTTTGAAAAAAGGATTAGAGCACTATTCAAAAACTGACAGCGGAGCATTCTATACATTTGAGTGGATTGACGATCCAAAGGATCCGCATGGTTTGCTGGGCGAGGGAGTTGATACTTATCAAACACCAATGCACGAAGAACCGCTTCTACTTATTCCAGACACCATGAGAGAGCAGTTCTTGCAAGAATTGAACAAAGGCCTTGATGGAGACTATAGAATCCAATTGAAAGGCGACTTGTGTCCTGCGAGTAGATTTATTTTCAAAAAACTCATGGAAAAATATAACGGTGACCTCAACCGTGTTCTAGAATTTGTAAAAGTAAAAAGATTACTTCTTTCGGAAGCAGATAGAGTAGGTATTGGAACGTTCCAGCCTAAAGATGAAAAGAACCAAGACTCAACGGAATTAACTGGAGATATCAACTATCGCAAGATCGCTGAATATGGATCAGATTCGGATCCAAGAGCTTTTAACTTTGACGGGGAATTTAATATCGCTAACCGTGGTATTATTGAGTTTGTCGAGGTTCTAAAGTTAGATGTGGCTTTTTTGTACGATCTTTTAGGAGCTTCTCAAGAACATAGAATTAAGCCAAAGAAATTTGCACAAACTCATATTGATGAAGTGATTCTGGGTCACACGAACGAGCCCGAGTATAGAAAACTTCAGAACAACGAATTCATGGAAGCCTTAAGAGATAGAACGGTAAAGATCGATATTCCGTACATCACAAAGCTTAAAGATGAAACGCGCATTTATCAAAAAGATTTCAATTCGCAAAAGATTCGCGGAATTCACATCGCACCATACACAATTCAAATGGCAGCAATGTGGGCGATCATGACAAGACTTGAGGCTCCGAAGAAGGCAAACCTCTCTAAACTTCAAAAACTAAAGCTTTACGACGGGAAATCTTTAGCTGGGTACACGGAAGACAACGTAAAGGAATTAAGAAAAGAAGCTGTGAGAGAAGGTCTTGATGGAATTTCACCAAGATATATTCAAGATAAACTTTCAAACGCATTTGTAAGCAATAAACATGGCGAAGTGGGTTGCGTAAATCCATTCATGGTGATGAATGAGCTTGAAAGCGGACTAAAGCATCACTCGCTTATCTCTAGCGAAGAAAAGAAAGCGCAGTACAGAGAGCAACTTCAAGTTGTAAAACAAGAATATGAAGATCTTGTGAAATCGGAAGTTCAACGTGCAGTGAGCGCCGATGAGGGTGCGATGTCACGTCTATGTGGAAACTACATCGACAACATCAAGGCCTATACACAAAGAGAAAGAGTTCGCAACCAATTCACGGGTCGCGATGATGAGCCGGATGAAAGATTGATGAGAGCCATCGAAGAAAAAATTGAAATCCCTGAATCTAGAAAAGATGATTTCAGACGAGAAATCATGAACTACATTGGAGCTATTTCTTTAGAAGGTAAAAAGTTTGATTACAAAACAAACGAAAGACTTCATAAAGCTTTAGAGCTAAAACTTTTCGAAGATCAAAAAGATAGCATTAAGCTAACAACTATCGTTTCCAATGTTGTAGATAAAACAACGCAAGAAAAAATAGATGTGGTGAAGACAAGACTCATTAAAGATCACGGTTATTGTGAGATCTGTGCTTCCAATGTATTGAACTATGTGGCTAGCATTTATGCTAGAGGGGATGCGAAAAATTCATGACGCAAACCTTTGGAAAAGGTGCGGCTCACCTTTTGGGAGTTGAATGTCTGTAAAGCAAGATCAAAGAAGATTTAGAGAGATCGTTAAGGGTAAGATCAAGGAAAATTTTAAGAAATATATTACCCATGAAGAGATGATCGGAAAAAGAGAACAGGAGTATGTGAAAATTCCTATTCCGCGGATTAGTATTCCTACATTCAAATATGGGCCAAAACAGCAGGGCGGCGTGGGGCAAGGTCAAGGGAAGCCTGGTGATGCAGTTCAGGGTGATCCGCAAAATGGTGAACCAGGACAGGGTCAGGCAGGCGAGGGCGAAGGGCAACACTTATTGGAAGTGGAAGTGAGCTATGATGAGCTTGCAGAAATTCTAGGAGGCCAGTTAGAACTTCCGCGCATTGAGCCCAAAGGCAATAAGAGCATTGAGAGTATGAAAACAAAGTACACAGGATTGAGACCCATTGGTCCTGAGTCTCTCAGAAATTTTAAAGCCTCATTCAAAGAAGCTCTCAAAAGACAAATCATTTCTAAAACCTACGATCCAGATAAGCCAATCATTGTTCCGATTAAAAAAGACATGCGCTATCGATCTTTCAAAACTGTTCCGCAGCCAACTTCCAATGCCGTTGTATTTTATATTATGGATGTTTCAGGATCGATGGGCGAAGAGCAAAAAGAAATCGTAAGGCTTGAGAGTTTCTGGTTACACACATGGATTAGAAAGCACTACAAAGGACTACAAACTCGATTCATCATTCACGATGCATCGGCGCAGGAAGTGGATGAAGAAACATTCTTTAGAACCAGTGAGTCGGGTGGAACCCTGATCAGTTCAGCTTACAATCTCGTCAAAAAAACCATCGATGAAGAATATCCTATCGATCAATGGAATATCTATGTTTTTCACTTTAGTGATGGAGACAACTGGTCGTCTGAAGATACAAGATATTGTATAAAGCTTTTACGAGAAGATCTGTTGGGAAAAGTAAACCTCTTTGGTTATGGTCAGGTAGAAAGCCGCTATGGGAGCGGTCAGTTCATGAAGGATTTAGAAAAATCCATGGGAGATGAGCAAAACTTTGTAATGAGCCGAATTGCAAACCGCGATCAAATTGTGGACTCCATTAAAACATTTCTACAAAAAGGAAATTAAATGAAAGGTCTTCCACCAGAACTAGTTGCAGAACAAATAAGAGTAGAAAAAATGGCCAGAGGCTACGGCCTTGATTTTTTCCAAACGGTATTTGAGATGATCACTTATGATCAAATGAGTGAGTTTGCAGCGCAAGGTGGGTTTCCCTCGAGATATCCTCATTGGAGATTCGGGATGGAATACGAAAAGCTCTCAAAAAGTTATGAATACGGATTATCCAAAATTTATGAAATGGTGATCAACACGGATCCTTGTTATGCCTACTTAATGGAAGGCAATATGTTTGTCGATCAAAAATTAGTTATGGCCCACGTCTATGGTCACTGCGATTTTTTCAAGAACAATCAATGGTTCTCTAGAACAGACAGAAAAATGATGGACACGATGGCAAATCACGGAACGAGGATTCGTAGATATATGGATCGTTATGGCTATGATGTTGTCGAAGATTTTATTGATAAATGTTTATCCATAGAAAATTTGATTGATCGCCATTCTCCCTATTTTTCTGGCAGCACTTCAAATCAAAATTCCTCTAGAAATCAAGAACCGGTAAAGCAAGAAGTTACTCCTCTAAAAAATACCGGCGCAGGTTATATGGATAAATACATCAATCCGCCAGAATATCTTGAAAAGCAAAGAGAAGAGATTAAAAAAACGGAAACGACAGAAAAAAAAGTACAAACTGAGAGAGATGTTCTCCATTATTTAATCAAAAATTCTCCTCTAGAAGACTGGCAGCAAGATATTTTGTCTATCATTCGTGTCGAATCCTATTACTTTGCTCCTCAAGGAATGACCAAGATCATGAATGAGGGTTGGGCTTCTTATTGGCATACAACCATGATGACAAATGGCCTACTTACGGACGGCGAAGTAATTGACTACGCCGATCACCATAGTGGAACAACGGCAATGGCGCCGACAGGATTTAATCCTTACAAAATAGGCATCGAACTGTTTAGAAATATCGAAGAAAGATGGAACAAAGGTCAATTTGGTCGTGAATGGGAACAGTGCGAAGATTACACTCAGAGAAAAAACTGGGATAAGAAACTAGGATTAGGTCGTCAAAAGATTTTCGAAGTGAGAAGAAACTACAACGATGTCATGTTTATCGATGAATTTTTAACCGAAGATTTTTGCATCCAAAATAAAATGTTTGTTTATAAGTACAATCAAAGAACAAATGAGTACGTAATCGATACTAGAAATTTTGCAGAAGTGAAAAAGAAATTATTATTCCAATTAACAAATTTTGGTCAGCCCATCATTGAAGTGATGGACGGAAATTATGAGAATAAAGGTGAGCTTCTATTGAGACACTTGTATGAAGGTGTGGATTTGCAGCCAGACTATATGAAAGAAACGATGAAAAATGTCCAAGAAATATGGAAACGCCCAGTGAATTTGATGACCATTATGGATAATCAAGAGAAGATATTCCGCTCGGATGGAAGTGAATTTAAAGAAATAACATTAAAGGATCTTCCAAAATCCAGTCAGGGCTAACGATGTTATTTAAAATTTTTTCCGTCTTTTTATTTTTAAGCGCGAGTATTTCCCTTCAGGCAGGAAATTTATGTCCTGCTATTATTGGACCTGCCGCTAAACTTACTGTGTTGGCGGCTGAAGTGCTCTGTCACTCATCAGCTTTAGGCGTTCCCCAAAACGTAGAAAATTCTTTGGGAACTGCGTACCGCTTGACTAAAATTTCGGATAAAAAAATCAAAATAGAAATCAACCCAACTTTTTACGCTAAAAAATCTGAGTTACAAGAAAGTCTTTGGCAGTTTGCTTCTAGGTCGTTAGAAACTCAGAAAGAATTTATTCAGAAAATGAATATTTGTTTTGATCGCTTTAAGCCATTTCTGATTGGACCAGAAGGTCAAAGTTTGGAAATAGCAGCAACTGAAGATAAAAAAGTTCCAGCTATACAAATCAAGATCAGGCCTCAAGAGAGTCGAAGCTCAGTGAAGCAATATAGTGAATCCATACCTTGTGAGACGATACTCCATGAAGTTTTGCACGTGTTGGGTTTAGAAGATGAGTATCCAGAGACAAAGGCGGGTTTCAATAAAGACCCAAATGAAAATCGCTATAACTATGTTAGAGAGAATCCGGAGGTTGTAGGGTTTGATTGTCGTGCCACAGGACCCGAGTATTCAATTATGTATGACGAAGTTTCTGCTCTGGATTCTGTTCTCCCTTTAGAAGAACATACGACGAAAACTTGTGTTTGTACTCAAAGTGAGAAAGTTTGTGAAAATATCTTCGTAAAAAATAGAAAGAAAATTTCGGGGGGTAGCCAGTGTCCCAAGGGTTATACGGCTAGAATATCTAGTAAAATTCAAAGATCAAAAATTGATCAGATGAAATTCAGTGGTTACTCTGACGAGGACATAGAATTAAATCTCAGTATTGAAAGTGAAGAAAAAAAAGAATCTAAATTGCCTAGTTTGTATTATTTAAAAAATGGAAATACCGAATTTGACTTAGTCACCGTTAAAAAACTTAAACCTCAGAGAAAATCTTTGTTAATGCCTGCACATTTTAGAATGGTCACAAGCCCCAACTGCTTTTTGAAAAATCAAAATTATCTAAAATGCACGGAAGGTGCTTACAGAAACTCTATGGTTCATGGCAGTTGCTCGGCTGAAGTGAAGAAATGCCAGTCCAATATTGACTGGTTACATTGAAATACCCGGCAGTGCTATAGTTGATTTAAAACGAATTTAATCTTTTTAACGGCAGTTATCTTCCGAAATCCGGTTAAGGTATGAATTTATTTTAGCCTCAGAGCTTAAAAAGAAAATTAAAGGAAATTAATTTAAAGTTTTGGTAATATCCTCCCACTTAAACCTGAAGAGTCGGAGAGGGTTATCTGCATGGTCAATTTGGACATCGTCACTATCGAAGATATGCTCACGCAATCGGTACCTGTTAAAACAAAAGGGTGTATGTTTTGTGAGTTGGACGAGAGTCTGATTGTCGAAGAAACATCGCACTTTTATCTTATTAAAGACAAGTTTCCTATTTCCGAAAATCACGTGATGATAATATCTAAAGAGCATTTTGGATGTGTTGGTGAACTGCCGAGTTCATTGTTTGGTCAGATACATTCACTGAGAGAAAAATTAGTGAGTTACTTTAAAACTCCTAATTTTATTGGCTATGAACACGGGAGGGCCGGGCATTGTGTAAAATTGAAAGGCTCGGAAGTGACCTGTCACCACATGCATTTGCACTACCTTCCTCTAGAAGTGAATATCAGAAATATTCTCAAAGGTAATTTCACGGAAAAACCAATTCAATTGGATGATATAAAAAATCATTATGAAAGATATGGGGAGTATTTGTATTTTGAAGATGTCAATCGACAAGGATTCTTTTATCCGGCCCATCTTCATGTCGAGTCTCATCTATTGAGAACGTTGGTCTGTGCTTCTGCCAATTTGTCTCATAGGTCAGACTGGGAGAGGTTGTGATCTATTTTGATAATGCTTCTACTTATCACCCGAAAAGCCCAAAAATACCGGAAGCCATATCTCAATATTTAAATCAAATCATTGCCAGCCCTGGTAGGGGTGGACACAGTCACGGTCAAATGGCAGGTCGGCTCCAAGAGGAAACGAAGGAAGTTCTTCGCGGTCTATTCAATGCCGAAAGAACGGATCAGTTTCATTTTTGTGCAAATGCGACTCATGGATTAAATTTCATTATTCAGAGTTTAATAGGCCGTGGTGATCATGTTGTTACATCCGCTTTGGAGCACAACTCGGTTTTGCGACCCCTCAAAAAAATGTCCCATGATCGGCAAGCGGAGATAACCATTGTTCCTGCGAGCTCAGAAGGAAGAGTAGACCCGGAGAATATTATAAGCTCCACACGACCAAACACAAAGCTGGTGGTGTTAAACCACGCTTCCAACGTGCTGGGCACAGTTCTGCCGCTCGAAAAAATTCTTAGATTTTGTAAGGATAAAGGCATTTCCACTTTAGTAGATACTTCACAAACTGCAGGAAAAATAAAAATTGATCTTCAAAAATTGCCCATGGATTTTATGGTTGCAACTGGTCACAAAGCACTGCGTGGCCCCTCCGGTATCGGTGTTATCTACACACGAAGAATTGATTTGTTGAGTCCTTTGATCGTTGGCGGAACCGGAGGAAATTCTTTATCCTTATGGCACCCTGAAAATCCCCAGCATATTTTTGAAGCGGGAACGCCCAACTATTTAGGCATAGCTGCTTTAAAAGCCTCTCTTGAGGATTTTGATATTGAGTATGCAGATTTACCCAAGGAACTTGAAATTATAAATTATATTCAGAAAGAACTTAGAAAGATAAACGGTGTTACGTTATACGGCTGTTCCTCTTTGGAAAATAGAATTCCAATTGTGAGTTTTAATATAAATGGTTTGAGCTCCCAGAAAGCCCTTGCGATTTATGATGAAACTTATGGAATTATGTTGAGAGCGGGGCTGCACTGCGCTCCCATTGCCCATCAGATGATAGCGAGTTTACCTCATGGAGCTCTACGATTGAGTTTGGGACATGCAAATACGATGGATGAGGCCGCAACTTTTATTGAATCGACCCAAAACATAGTCGCTGAAAATCAAAGCGGTACTCTGTAAGTGGATATTGCTGTCGGTATCACCCTTTTGTATGCTTTTATCTCCGCCAGTTTCAGGGGAGTCATATCCACCATCGATAGATATCAATTTGGGGTCAGTCGCCAATCTGTAACTTTCACGAACATATACAATAATGTATTGGCTTTTATCATTTCCTTAGTCGTATGCATTTTTTTTGGAGATGTTCATCGGGTTCTCCCTTTTCTTGGCAATATTAAAATTATACTGTTTAGTTTTATATTGCAATTGGCCGCTCATGCTTTTTCCTACGCTTTTAAGCATATGAAAATTCCCGCCGTAATTATTTTTTCGAAGATGGCAGATTTATTTATTCCTATTGGAATATTTTTATTTTCTTCGATTTGGAATTGGAGCGACTTTTTATTTTCGGTAAGTACTTTTCTAGTGTGTGTGCCTATTTTTATTTTTCAAAATAAAAAAGGTCATATTCATTTATTTTCTGCTTTGGCGGTGCTTTTTGTATTGGTGATCCAAGGTTCTTTTTCTCCTTGGTTCATGTCGGGAGTTTCATCTGATTCTTGGATTCATTACACCGTCGCGTTGATTTTTTGGCGTCTTGTTTTTAGTTTATTGGGCGTGATTAATAATTCGAAAGAGTTCTCTATGCATCCCACTTGTTCTAAAAAATTTAGAAAGTATTTGTCTATAATGTTGGTGCGTTCAGTTTTAACTCTTGGAGCTCAGGCCTTTTTAGTTTTATCATTGAGTCAGGAAAGACCAGTGCTGGCCTGGCCCGTACTGAATGCGACGGGCCTGATATCCGTAGTTTTTTCTTCTTTAATTCTACGTGAGCATGCTGGAAAATATGAGATTCTGGCGGTGATACTTATTGCTATACTGGGATTGTTAAAAGCTTTGGTTTAAATAGCCAAGTACATTAAATAAATTCGTGCGAAAAAATTATTTGAGGAGTAGTAGAGTGCAAAAATTAGTTCGAGATCTAATTCCAGATTTGATCAAAAAAACAGATGGAGAAGCCAGCAAACATAAAATTAGAATTGCTTCTAATGCGGAGATGCCCGATTTATTAAAAATGAAGCTGGAAGAAGAACTCAAAGAATATTTAGAATCGAATTCCGTAGAAGAATTAGCAGATTTAGTTGAGGTCGTGAGGGCCATTTTAGATCATAATGGTATACATTGGGATGATTTTGAAAAAACAAGGCTCGAAAAAGCAAAGGCTCGAGGAATTTTTAAAAAGAAATTTGTTTTGTATTTGTAAAGAAATGCCAGCCGAGTTGGGTTGGATCCAACTCTAGAGGCTTGAACCCCCGTAGAGGATTCAATAAATTTATTATAATTAGGACAGAGTTACTCGTCTGTCTCTTTATCAAAGAGCGCATCCAAGCTGGCCTCATCCGTAGCTTCGATTTTATATAACCAACTGTCATAGGGATCATCAAACAACAGAGAATTGTCTTCCATCACTTCGGCATTCACTTCGATCACGCTACCGTTGACAGGTGAATAAAGTTTGTAGGTTCCATCTGGAGTTTCGATTTCGCCGCACACATCGTCTGCCTCGACCTCTTCGCCTTCGGAGGGAAGATTCATTTCTTGAATTTTATCGATTTCACCTAAAGCTTCCTCAGTCATACCAACGAGTACGGCATTATCCTCTATCATAATCCAATGATGTCCCATGTATGTGATGTGTTCGTTTTTCATGCAGTACTCCTAAAAAGTTCATTAGCTAACTTTAATTATTAGATGAAAAAAATTATATGGCATTAACTGTAAAAAATGTGAAGTCATTTTTTGGTTGAGATCTAAATAGGCACCCTGAGTTGCGCTTTAAATCTATGTTTGTTATACCTGCCGCTTCGTTTGAGTCTAGAGGGGGACAATAATGATAGTCGATACACAAGATGTTAAATCATCTGAAATGAATATCTTCGTCTACGGATCGTTAGCTCGGGGCAACATACATTACTCTAAGTTCTTCAATGAAGAGAACATCACTCCAAATGTATTTGTTAAGGGCTCTGCGTATCGTTTAGAGGTGGGATATTCCGTGATTTCTACGCAAGGATCACAGCGGGTTCCGGGAGATCTAATCAAATGCAATAGAAGTGATGTGCTTTTGAGTTTGCTAGATCAATTTCATGGATTTTCGTTCAAAATACCGGAAAAGAGCCTTTTCCTAAGAATGGAGACGGATGTTTATCTGGATAATGGATTTACGGAAAAAGCTTACGTTTATAGCATAAATCCGCTAAAACTTCCGAAAACAGCGAAACTTATAGAAAGTGGCAACTGGATGGAGGACTTTGCGCAGAATCCTCCTCTCACCGAGAAACTCAAAGATCGTGAGAAAGAATACATTAGAAAGCTTGGAAATTCTTCTGGTAGAGACATCGTTCCCATTCAATTGGATCTCTACAGAGGATTGATGAACATGGGAATGATTGTAGATAAAGGAAGAAGGCTTGCCCTCTCAAAACTCGGACAAGAAGTCTTTAGGTACCTCGAATAATCTCTTTAATGTGGTTCTCATAGAACCCGAGATACCCAATAATACCGGCAACATCGGCCGCACCTGCATTGGTGCGGCAAGTTCGCTTCATTTAGTCGGAAAGCTTGGCTTTGAGATTGATGATAAGAAATTAAAGCGCGCAGGACTAGATTATTGGGTCCATCTAAACTGGCAGCATCATAAAACTTTCGAAGATTGGCTCGCGATTGTTCCAGATAAATCACGCATGCACCTCTTTACAACTAAGACCACCAACTCCATATTTGATGCAGAGATTAAAAAAGGAGATTGGTTGGTTTTTGGAAAAGAAACTAAAGGCCTTAGTCCAGAAATCCTACAAATGTTCCCTGATCAACTTGTGACTTTGCCAATGCATGGTCCCATCAGAAGTTTGAATCTCTCGAATGCTGTATCCATTGGTCTTTACGAAGGAATTCGGCAAATAACTCATAGACAGTCTTAGTTTGTGAGAGTAAATTTTTTGATAGGGTAAACAGTAGCAGTGCAAAAACATATACAGTAAAACTATACAGTGGAAATTTGATGATACAAAAAGTTCTCGCCAAAATTTTTGGCACTCAGCACGAACGTGAAATGAAAAGGTTGCAGCCACTAGTTGATACAATCAACTCGTTTGAACCGGCGATAAAAAAACTCACCGACGATCAGTTAAAAGCAAAAACTCCAGAGTTTAAAAATAGATTAAAAAATGGCGAAACGCTCGATGATATTTTGCCAGAAGCTTTTGCAGTTTGCAGAGAAGCATCGATTCGTGTCCTTGGAATGAGACATTACGACGTTCAGATGATTGGTGGTCTTGTTCTTCATCAGGGCAAGATTGCCGAGATGAGAACAGGTGAGGGCAAGACTCTTGTTGGAACACTTCCTGTTTATCTGAATGCTCTTTCTGGAGAGGGTGTTCACGTTGTAACGGTGAACGATTACTTGGCCAAGCGTGACTCGGCATGGATGGGTCAGCTTTACAATTGGTTGGGCCTTTCAGTGGGTATCATCGTGCATGAATTGAGCGATAGACAAAGACGCGATTCTTATAATTCTGATATTACTTACGGAACAAATAACGAATTTGGTTTTGACTATCTTAGAGACAACATGAAGTTTGATCTTAAGGATTACGTACAAAGACCATTCAATTACGCTATTGTCGACGAATGCGATTCCATTTTGGTGGATGAAGCAAGAACTCCATTGATCATTTCTGGTCCGGCAGAAGATTCAACAGACAAATATGCGACCATCAATAAAATCATTCCTTCTTTAAAAAAAGATGTTCATTTTACGATTGATTTAAAGTCAAAAACTTCCATCTTAACTGAGGAAGGCAACAATAAAGTTGAAGAGCTTTTAGGCTTAGACAATCTGTATGATCCACAAAACATCGAACTTCTTCATCATGTAACCCAAGGCTTGAGAGCGCATCACCTATATAAAGTGGATGTGGACTATATGATCAAAGATGGTCAAGTGATCATCGTGGATGAATTCACAGGAAGATTGATGGAGGGGCGCCGTTGGAGTGATGGACTTCACCAAGCAATCGAAGCCAAAGAAGGCGTAAAAGTTAAAAACGAAAACCAAACTCTTGCGACAGTAACTTTCCAGAACTATTTCAGAATGTACAAAAAACTTTCTGGTATGACGGGAACTGCCGAAACCGAAGCTGTGGAATTCAAAAAGATTTATAATCTTGATGTGGTTGTGATTCCTACAAACAAGGGCATTCGAAGAGAAGACCATGACGATATTATTTTTAAAACAGAACTTGCAAAATTCAAAGCCATTGCGCTTGATATTCAGAAGAGGCATGAATCCGGGCAACCTGTATTAGTCGGTACTGTGAGTATTGATAAATCAGAAAAACTCAGTCAATTTTTAAAAAACTTAGGCGTAAAGCATAACGTGCTCAATGCTAAACATCACGAAAGAGAAGCGGAAATCGTGGCTCAGGCGGGACGTAAAGGTGCCGTGACCATTGCCACGAATATGGCGGGCCGGGGAACAGATATCGTGCTCGGTGGTAACATAGAATTCTTAGCAAAAGCGCATCATGCAACTGATGAATCTGCTGATTACGAAACGCTGCTGAAAAAATATAAAGAAACAACGTCGAAAGAAAAAGAAGAAGTGATTGCAGCCGGTGGTCTATACATCATCGGTACTGAAAGACACGAATCCCGTCGTATTGATAATCAGCTAAGAGGTCGTTCGGGTCGTCAAGGTGATCCGGGTGCTTCTCAATTCTATCTTTCTTTGGATGACCAATTGATGGTTGTGTTCAATGGAGAGAGAATTAAAAAAATCATGACCACGCTCAATGTACCGGAAGATGAACCCATCACGGCACCCATGGTGACTCGTGCCATTGAGGGTGCTCAGAAAAAAGTAGAAGGTCATAACTTTGATATCCGTAAACACCTATTGGATTACGACGATGTTATGAATCAACAAAGAAGTTCTATCTACGGAATGAGAAAAAGAGTTTTGGAAGGTGGAGAGCCCTTAGAGCAAATCACCAAAGATATGATGGGGGATGTGACGTCAGATATCCTGGACGTTTTTGTTGATGAAAAAACGAAGCCCCAAGACTGGAATCTAGAAGGTTTGAATTTAGCTCTTACGCAGCAGTTTGGAGTCAGTCCGGAATTCAAAGAGTCGGTAACAATCGAAGATATTTTAGAGAGAACAAAGAACTTAGTGCTTTCTCAATACGAAAAGCAAAAAAACGAATTAGGTCCATTCTTCGAACAAGCGCAAAAGATGATCGCGCTTCAAGCCATTGATCAAAAGTGGAAAGAACATTTGCAAAGGATCGATCATTTAAGAGAAGGCATTAACTTAAGAGCTTATGCTCAAAAAGATCCTCTCATTGAATACAAAAAAGAAGCATTCATGACTTTTGAAGAAACAAATCGTTCTATCAAGAGTGATGCTTTGGAAAAATTATTTAAAATTCAAGTTCGTCATGATTATGTTCAGCAAGCTGAGCAATCGGACGATGTTGGCGAAATTAGCGAAGAAGTGCTTCAGGGATTGGCGCCTCGCAAGCCACAAAGAATGTCGATGTCACATGATAGTGCTCAAGGATTTATTGGACAGGCTCAGCCTACGGCTCCAAGGCCAAATGTACCTAAAAATATTCAACCTATGACAAACCAAGGGCCAAAGGTGGGAAGAAATGATCCCTGCCCTTGTGGTAGCGGGAAGAAGTACAAAAAGTGTCACGGTGCTAGCGAGACTTAAAGATTAGGTCTCAAATGTAAAACTGATTTTTTTACTGGTCTTTTTTGAAGGAAGAAAAATGAATCAATGTCCAGTTTGTTCCAGCGAGATCCAAGATGCTTTTGGTCTGGTGGAATGTCCAAGCTGCCATAAAATACTATTTGCAGACTTTGATGGGACATTAAAGATTCATGATGATTCTTCTGCGGGCTTTGATGCTGCAGAACAAGATATTCCGGTGCATGAGTTGAATGAAGAAGTGAGTGATCAAGATTTCAATACCAATTGGAATTTGGTAGACAATATGAAGCCTGAACAAGGACAAGAGCCTGAACCAGAACCAGAACTGGAAGAAGAGGCGCGTCCGATTCAAGTTTTGTCATCAATCGAAGAGATCAATCGATTTGCGAGTTCTGCCGATTCGTCTCTCAAGCAAGGTGCTTTAATCTATAATCTCACGATTAAGAATATAGACACACAAGAATTAAAAGATGAAATTTTAGAAGTATTGAAAGAAAGTAAGTTGGGAATTGATATTAAAAAATTGAAATTCGCATTACCTATTTTAGAGCTTAAAGATTTAAATCCTATTAAAGTGTCGGTGATTGTTTCTAGAATCAAACACCTTTCGGTGGATGTTGAATGGATACAAAAATCTATAATCACAAACGAGGAGAGTGAAGTATGATGAAATTACTCTTGGTCTTCTCATTTTTGGGCTCTCCGGTATTCGCTACGGGAACTTTTGCTAAGCACGATGGAAATTTGTTGCAGCTGCAGGGCAAGGTGAACGCAGACGAAAAATCAATAGTAGATCTGATCAAAGAAAAAAATGAATCTCAAGATCCTGCCAAACAGCATGAGATTGTTGCTGAGATTAAAAAACTTATGAAAAGTCGTCGTGAGAATATAGAAAAGTATAATAAAGAATATTATCACGTAGAATATGAGCACCCAGGACAAATGGATTCTCCTGGTTCAGGCAAGAAAGAAGAAGAAAAAGATGCGCACGGAAAGAAAAAAGAAAGCGAAGTTCCAGAAAAAAAGAAGAACCGATACAAGAGATATGATGAAAAAACTATAAAAGAATTTGAAGATGAAATAAATAAAGTTTTGTCTGATGTTTATGGAAATATAAAGAAAAAATACAACCAGTAAGAATATAAAAAATAAGAAATTGTAATCATTTAGAGGAGCACCATGGATTTCGAAATCGTAAAAAAAGGTCAAGAGTTTAAAGATAAAATTGAATTGATTGTTGATATTTCCTATGACGAGACAATCGCAGAAACACTAAAGAGCATCGAGGCTAAAGACTATTCCAAAGAATTAAAAAAGCGCATCAACGACAAGGTAAAAGAGTTTAAGCAATTCAAAAAATATGAATACTACAAGAGTTTTCATTTTCAGACAGAAGCGGGAACCCATCTGATTGTTTTGGTTTTAAGAAAAAGTATTAAGTCTTTTGAGATTCAAGTGGCGCTAAGAAAATCTCTCTTAGAGACCCTGAAAGAACTTAAGGGCAATGTGATCTTAAATATTGATGAAATTTCTAAAGCTCATCAAGAGGCAGTTGCGGATTTCTACGCCACTCTCACTAAAATTGGAGAATGGAAGTCGCCTGTTTACGGTAAAAAAGCAAAAGAACAATCTTCTGAGAAAAAGAAAGAAACAAAAAAGAAAACTTTTATTCAATCTCAAATAAAAGACAGCGATCTTCAATCTATTACCTCAAAAGGTTCAATTCTTGGTGAGGCTAATAATCTGGTGAGAACTTTGGCTTCTATGCCGTCGAATGTTTTAAATCCTTTGAAGTATCAAGATATTCTTCAGGAACGCGCACAAAAAGGAAAATACATTTATAGATTTATCGATGTTAATAAACTTCAGAATATGAATGCCGGATCTTTCTTGGCGGTACTGAGCGCAGATCCCAAATCAGAAGGCGGAATTGCGCATCTGACATACAAACCTAAGAATAAATCTCATGGAAAAATCTGTTTAGTGGGTAAAGGTTTGTGTTTTGATACTGGCGGTTACAATGTGAAGACTGGCACTTACATGTACACGATGCATAGAGATATGACAGGATCTGCAGTAGCCTTGGCTTTATTTGAAGCTTTGATTCAATTGCAATTGCCTTACGAAATTCATGGACTGTTGGCTATTGCGGAAAACCACATTTCACCAACGGGATACAAGCCCAATGATGTCGTGGAAGCCATGAACGGGGTTAGTATCGAGGTTGTAGATACCGATGCTGAGGGCAGAATGGTTCTCTGTGATACTCTTTGCTATGCTTCAGAATTAAAACCTGACGTTATCATTGATTATGCAACTCTAACGGGAGCAGCAGTGAGATCTATTGGTACAGCGAGGTCAGCAGTTTTTTCTAATAACAAAAAATTAATAAAAACAGCAACAGAAGCTGGAGATACGACCGGCGAGAGAGTTTGGTCATTTCCAATTGGTGACGACTATCGTGAGATGATAAAATCTGAGATTGCAGACATTAAGCAATGTCAAAACGTACCGGGACCAGATCATATTTTAGCGGCAACATTCTTGTCTGAGTTCGTAGAAGAGAGTATCCCTTGGCTGCATGTGGATTTATCTTCTGAAGAAAATACGGGTGGCCTAGGAATTGTTGATTCTGATGTTTCAGGATTTGGCGTAAGATTGGGTCTTGAAGTTGTAGAGAAGTTCTTAGCTTCGAAATAAGCTAAGAACTATTCCACTGGCGTAAAAGTACTGTCATCTTTCTTTTTAGATGTTTCATTTAAAATAGAATCATCGATGACAGGCTTTTGATTTTCACGATCTCTAGCTTTTACGGTTTCTTTTAAACTTTGTTCTACCATTTTTTCTTTTTTCTCGATGTCTTTGATATCAACTTCTTTGGCATTTCTAATTTCGATGACCTTTTCGCTATCAAGAATAACGTCTTTGTAAACCAATTTATCTTCTGATTTTGAGTAAAAACGGTACGTCCATATATTTTTTCCATCTTGGAATTTAGATCTCAGCGGTGAACCCACCTTATCTAGAACTTGAGCCTTGTCTGTGCCGACATTGATTTGTTGAAAATCTTGGTAAGGATTATGGGAGCAGGAAAATATAGAAAAACAAACTAATAAAAACGTAAAGAAAAGTACATGTTTCATAAATGATTCCCCGTATATTTAATTACTTCAATACAAACGTTATTTAAGTAGCATAAAGAAGTCAATAGGCTTGTCCATCACTGAAATAGGCGTGCACACATTGTTATATGATTATGTCCTCGAAGTGCTCTATCATTTTTTATAGAAGCTTTTAATTCTTCCACGCGATTTTTTGCTTCTAGAGCTGCTTGTTTTTCTTTAGCAATTCTTGCATAGTGGGCAGCTCGAATTCTAAAAAATCTCTGCCATTTTTCCTTTCCAATTTCGATTAAATCATGCTGAGCGATTTTTTCTACACGGTGAGTGAGATATTTATAAGATAATAAAAGTCCGGTATATACTACAAGAGCTGTGCCTTGGAGAGTGCTGATTTCAATAATTCCGTTATCAAAAAATATTGGATTAGCTGCCGCGGGCCCTACCAATATTGGACCAACCGCTCCGACCATTGAGGCAGTACTAATTCCTGCCCCCAATAAAATACTATAAATAATCATACGGCGATTTGCGACATCACTTAGTCGATTCGTTCTTTCTGTAGCACCTGCTGTTTCAACAAATCCTGACGTGAGAGTGTTGGTTAAGAGCTGACGCTGAGTCATGCCGTAGGATGGGCCGGCGAGATGAGACCCCATTAAATAATAAATTTCTCCAATACCCAATCCCATCAGTGTTAGCCTTGAGAGGGTTTGTCTTGTTGAAGATTTAAATGTGAATTCATCAAAGATATTGAATCTAAATAAATTTGCAATGGTACGATGATAGTATAATGATGTTCCACCGATGAGTGCGCGCATTGCTGCCATTGTCAGCGCAAGACCTGGATCCACATTTCCCAATGTGACCATAGCTACTGTTGCAAATGCTGTTGCACCTAATGAAACACGAACTAACCCTAGATCATCCGCGTTTGGCTTTACAAATTGATTTCTTAATATTTTTTTAGAATTTGAAATCGTTTCTTTTATATTTATCAATTTTCCGTACTTATCTTTTGTATCCCACCAGAGTTCTTTAAAACCACCTGCGGCTTTAGCTTCAGCTTTTTCAAGAATATATTTTTGAGCTTCATCGGGAATATCGATAATTAAAGCTTCACGTCCTTCTAAAGCCATTTTTTGTTTTAAAATTTTAGCAGCATTGCGAGTCGAAGATAGGGTGAGAATAAAAATAACTTTTTCTCCAGACTCTCTTTGAAGATGATAAATTTTTTCTTTGAATCCATCGCCCCAATTCGAACCGAATCTGCCAACTTCTCCCTGAACATCAATTCTATTTCCATTTTTATCCTTGAATCTGAAGAAGAATGAAGTGACTTGTTTGAAAATAGATTTCTTTTTTTCCGGGCCAACATAAAGCATGTTGGGAAGCGTGTAATCCTTTGGCATTTTTGGAATAATAGTTTCTTCTAGAACAGCTGTAGGTTGAGCTACACGTACACTCGTATCGTCAGCGCGCACGCTTTGAGATAGGAGAGTAAGAATTTGAAATGTAATGATCAGCTTTTTCATCTATTAGCGCCTACGTCCCGAAGACCCGTGATTCAGATCTATATCCTTAGCCCACCTTGCTTTAGAGCAAAACTAGTACCTATTTTGACTGCGCAAAATTTATGAAAAATGAGGCTTAAATGAAATACGGTAGAGCCCAGGTAAAATAGCTCTAAGTATTTGAAACTGCTATGAAAGTCTTGCAAAACGAGAGACGTAAATTGTCATTTTTAGGCCAGCTTTGGTGCGAAAGTGGGATCGTCACCGGTGGGGCAATGCGAATATATCGAAAGGCACTGGATTCTAAACTGAGACCCATTTTTGCCATAGAAGTCCGCCTAAACGATATGGCCTGGGAAGTAAAAGATTGTCTTAAGAACATAATGAAACTGCACGGGCACCAAGTTCGAAAAGTTTTACCTGGTGCAAATTTTTGCACCACTTATGGTGCAATTCTGTTGAAGTTCGCGGCCGATTAAGCAATAACGCCCTCATGCAATTCAATAAGGAAACACACATTGATTTTCGACGCTTCCTGCAGGAAGAATTATTTCGTCGATGCGATAAAAACAAGAGCTACTCGCTTAGAGCGTTTGCACTTGCACTCGGAATGAACCATGCAACGTTGTCTTCGATTCTTTCAGGTAAACGGCCATTGACTACAAAAGCTATTGTTAAACTTGCGGCCGCTTTGAACTTATCTTCTAAGGAAACTCAGCGATTCATTAAAGCTCAGGATTTTCCATTAAAAGCCTCTACTGAGCGGCGGCAGAGAGAGCATCAAATTCTAAGTCTCGATGTATTTCATGTTGTTGCCGATTGGTATCACGATGCAATTTTAGAGCTAACTCGCACTAAAAACTTTCAGCCAGACTCTAAATGGATCGCCAAAACACTAGGGCTTTCTCGAATCGAGGTTCAAGCAGCAGTTGATCGTCTCGTGCGCTTAGAGCTTCTTGAAATCGAAAACGATAAATGGACCGATCTTTCTCGTAATAACACGACAAACTTTAATAATGATTTATCGTCTGCGGCACTTAGAAAACTTCAGCAGAAAGTTCTTGAGCTCTCTTTAATTTCCCTTCAAGAGCTTCCGCGCACTGAGCGCGATCATACGTCTCTCATGGTGGCAATGCAACGCTCTGATCTTCCGGAAGTTAAAGAGAGAATTAAAAAATTTCGCTTCGAATTAGTTGAATTTATAGAGCGCAAATCAGTAAAGCCAGACTCGGTTTTCCAATTTGCATTCTCCGCATTCCCATTAACTAAAAAAGAAACCTAAACAAGGAGTATAAGATGAAAACCTTCACCCTAATAGCAGCACTTTTATTAAGTCTAGCCGCGCACGCATCTAAAGATCGTGGTGGCGGAGATATGTGCGAAGACCGAATTAAAACTGTTCGAGCCGATATAGGTGCATGGATCGATAGGGGGGGGCCTCAGTCACTACGGCTTCCTGCAGGAATTACAGTGGTAAGTTATTCTTCAGAGATGAAACGTGCAATTGAGAAGTCTCAAATCGAGTGCGTTTCAAAAGGTGACAGAAATTATCCTGTTGAAGTATTGGGGCGCTCGAAAGTTTGTCGCTTTGATTCTAATGAGATGTTGATCACTTGTGACTTCGCGAAAATTTCAGTAACGAGTGAAGAAGAGTTCTATCGACTTGTTCATCACGAGCCTGCAGGCCTTGCTAAAATCGAAAACCCGGACGGTGCCGATAGCAATTATGAAATCTCAAATCAGTTATCTCGTTTCTTAGTCGATACTGTTGTGAAAAGACTTGCTGTTACTCCCGCCGTTTCAAGTGAGGACGATGATACGTTACGCAGCTCCACGAGGCATGCATTTGCCGCTTCTGGACTCTACTATTGTTTCAATCACTATGGAGACTCAATAAATGAGGGTTATCGTGCTTTCGATAAAATTTTGGCCAATAAATCTACAACCATTCAATTAGTTAAAGATAAAAAGCGACCTCGCATTAATGCACACCGTAGTTTTCAAGAGTACAGTGGACAAAATGGGAAAATGCAAATCGAGTTTCTTCTAAGCAAGGATTTAAAATCGATTTTGTCTATGAAATTTGTGAGCGGTGAGGTACGAAGTCAGGCCATAAACACGGGAACGATTGAAGTCCCGAAATATGAAACTCAGAGCTATCTTTATATTTTACAGAAAGGCTCTTGCCGAAAAGCTGGATTCTAAGAAGGCAAGTTTTGACTAGAGCACTACCGCTGGCTCCAAGATAGACTGATTCTAAGTCACTTCAATTATGACTGAAGTGAGTCACCAAACAAACTGACTTAAAAACGGGAGTAAAATCCCGTTTTTTATTGATAGCCTGTCGTACTCTCATCTTAAATTTTAGCAACCAACTCGAAGGATTTTCGAATGCAGTCGTTGATGGAAACTCCGCCCAGCATCTGAGAGTTCAAGTGGACGCCTGGAACTTGAGACATTTTCTGTGAAAGCTCATTCATAAAATCGACTTGATCCACATTGTATTGGGAAATTCCAGGAGCATGATTCCAGATCCAGAATTGATCTACGGCAGGAAGCTTTCCTAATATTTTTTCTAGATCTTTTAGAGCAATATCAAAGGAAGCTTGGGTCGACATTTTCATCACTTCGGGTTTAAAAACTCCACCCATCATAACGGTAATTAGATCTTTATCCTCAGGGCAACGACCCTCGAAAATATCTTTAGGATGTAAGAAACCGAGAATATTTAAATTCTCATTAGGAGAAATAAGGGTACCAAAGCCTTTAAAATTTATTTTTTCTTTAAAAGCAAAAGTCACAGTTCTCACTGGAGCAATAGGATACTTCTTAAATTGAGCAAGGAGTGAGGGATCAAGAAACTCAATGGCCACGCCAGGAATTTCATTGGCGGGCAAAGTGATGATCACCTCATCGAATCTTCTGAAGGTTTGATTTCCTTCTTCCGATTGGATATCAATCAAAAATTTATTATTTTCTCTGTAAACACGGCTCACTTCATGGGAAAGATGAACGTCTGAGCCGAGTTCAGATGTGAGTTTATCAATAAGGGTCTGCATACCTCTCTTGAAACTCATGAGATTGGCTTTTCCATTTTTTTTGATGGAGGCCTTAAATCCTTTGATCAAACTTTTGTGCTCTTTTTCGAGCAGAACTAGCTTGTTCAATGTTTTCTCAACAGAAAGTAATTTTGCATCGCCAGCATAAATTCCGATTAAGCCTGATCTCACTATATTTTCTGCTACTTCATCACCGAAATGATTTTGGATAAATTCATAGACGGATTTTTTGGAAACATCATCAAAAGGCTTCGGTGGAAAAGACATCTCTTTAAAAATTTTCATTCTTGCGCCAAAAGAAAGTAAATTGGATTTTATAATGTCTTGGGGTCTCGTAGGAACTTCTTTCAGCACACCGTTAAACATAAGGTAGCGGATCTTAGAGTCTTCTCTGGAAGGAATAAGATCATTGTGAAGACCTAGTTGATTCACTAAATCCAGAGTTGTAGGCTCATTGTTTAAAAATCCATTAGCGCCAATTTCTACGACATATTTATCTTTGTACTGGGTGCCGATGTATCCACCAGCTCGATGTGACTTTTCGAAAATAGAAACCTTGTAGCCTTTTTTCTTAAGTAAAAAAGCTGTTGTCAAACCTGAGATGCCGGCACCTAGAATTGCGATATTTTTCATTTAACCTAGGTTATCTGTAGTTGTGAACATAATCAATAGTTTGAGCGACAGTGGCCGTATTAGTGAACGGAGTGACGCCATGGCCGACGTTGAAGACAAAGCGATCTAAAATTTCTGCTCTTTTAGCGTCACTTAATATGTTTTCAACATAGGGTTTAGCCTTTTCCCAATCCAAAGTCATAACGATGGGATCAATATTGCCCTGTAAAGTAATATTCTGCGGAACTCGCTTTGCAATTTGAGAAAGCGGAGTTCTCCAGTCTACACTGATTGCATTGGCTCCAGTCTGTGACATAAGCTCTACTAAGTGTGCTGTTGGTTGAGAATAAAGTATTACGGGAGTGTTTGGGTAAGTTTTTTTCACTTCACTCACAATGTATTTCATGTGAGGTAAGATAAAGCTCTCATATTCTTTTTGAGAAAGAACACCAACCCAAGAATCAAAAATTTGCACTGCTTGAACGCCGGATTCAATTTGAAACTTAAGGTAATTAGCAATCTGAGTAGCAATATGAGCCATCGCAGAGTTAAAACCCTTTGGATCTTCGAACAAGAATCTTTTTGTAATGATAAATTCTTTTGATGTTCCGCCTTCGGCTAAATAAGAAATTAAAGTGAATGGTGCGCCAACAAATCCAATTAATGGGCGATCTTTCAGCTCTTTTTTGATCAGGTGAATCCCATCTCTAATGAACATCATGTCTTTTCTTGGGTCGAGGTTGCCAAGGTTTTTTACAGTTTCAATTCCTGCATTTGCTAACTTCGGCCCATGATCTGTAAATTCAAAAGTAGATCCCATGTATTCCAAGCAAGTGAGAATGTCGGAGAACATAATTGAAGCATCCAAAGGATATTTTCTCATCGGCTGCAAAGTGATTTCTTTCATCAACTCTGGTGTGTGACTCATGGTACGGAAGTTGGATTGTTTTTTTACAGCCATATATTCAGGAAGATATCGTCCGGCCTGTCTCATAAACCAAACTGGAATTTGAGATTTATTTTTTCCGTTTAACGCGTTCAAAAAACTATCGCTTGAATAATTAGACATTTGTTTCCTCTTTCATCATTAGGGAATAACCAATTCCTCGGTGAGAAGTAATAATAACTGGATTCGTTGGATCGACTTCGATCCATTTTCTAAATTTCACAATCATATTGTCAATGGTTCTAGTTGAGGGGTAATTGTTGTAACCCCAAACCAAATCCAAAATCTTTTCTCTAGCTACCACTTGGTTGGTGTAAGTGAGAAGTAATTTTAAAATACGAGTTTCTTTGTCTGTTAATCTTTCTAACTGACCTTGTGCGCTGACTTGTTGAGCGTCAAAATCAAAAGTAGCGTTTCCGATGGTGATTTTTTTGATTTCTTTTTGTTTAGGCTGAGATCTTCTTAAAACCGCCTGGATTCTCAAAAGCAATTCTTTAAAGTGAAATGGTTTTGTCAAATAATCATCGGCCTTGAGCTCTAATCCTTGAATTTTATCTTGAACGGTCCCTTTGGCCGATAAAATTAAAACCGGCGTCGTATGAGACTGCCTAACCGTCGAGAGAATTTCGAATCCATCAAGCTTTGGAAGCGTGAGATCTAGAATGATAAGGTCATGGACGCCTTTCATTGCGGCTTTCAATCCAGTTTCTCCATCTTGAACCCAGTCCACCGTAAAATTTTCCATCTGGAGATTGTCGATCAGACTTGCACCCAAGAGATCATTGTCTTCAATTAAAAGAATGTGTCCAATCATAAACTTTGCCTCAACCATTTTCCCATGTAATTTGGGTTTTTACGCCTTGATTGATTCCATTACTTTCAAATTGAATATGTATATTGGCCTTGTTGGCAATCTCTTGCGCAAGGGTAAGACCCATTCCAGTTCCTGGGAAAGCTTCTTTGATGACTCGATCACTTCGCCAAAAAGGTTTCATCGAAGCTTGGATTTCGTTCTCAGTCATTCCAATTCCTTTGTCAGAAATGGAGAGGATAATTTTATTGTCTTTCTTAGATCCTTCGATTTGGATCGTCTTATCCTCTGCTTTTTGAGAATACTTTATAGCATTGTCTAAAATGTTTTTAATTACAAGTTGGGAAGAAAGCTGTGATGAGAAAACCTGCAAGTCATCAGAAATTTTAATTTTAAGATTTTGTTCAGAAATTTTATTGTGCTGTAGATAAGACTGAAGCTGTTCTTCGATCAAACTCTTAAGTTTGATCTGAGATTTCTCTTGCTTGAGAGTGTCTACAGACGTCAGCGTCAGAATATTTTCCACCTGTTCAAACAGCGTGTTTAAAGCTTCGTTGGCGCGAGCGATATAAGTTTCCTGTTTTGATTTTTCGATATTTGGTCTTTCCAATGTATCAAGACACAGTCTAATGTTCGCAATTGGTGTTTTTAGCTCGTGCGAAATCGCGCCAAGAAATGTGGTATGTGCGCGCTTCAATTGGATTTGTTCTTTATAAGTTTTGTAAGTGTACCAAAGGCTCAATCCCCAGAAAAAAATAAAGAAGGCACTTTCAAAAATAATCATTCTTTGAAAATGATAGGTTTTTTCTTGGAAATCAGGATTGAGAGATGCGATCAAACTCTGTTGATCGATCAGAAGATAGGCCCACCACACCACTTGCGCCATGGCAAGAAAAGCGAGAAGTGAGAATGTGATCTTCGTACGTCTATACAAATTAAACTCCTCTGAGTGCGTCCACTAATGCATCAACGTCTTCTTTTTTATGAGAAAGTGATAGGAATCCTACTTCATAAACTGAAGGTGATAGATAAATTCCTTTGCTTAGTAATATATGGTAAATTTCTTTGAAGGCTTGCACGGTTTCTTTGGTGATGTCCTTGTAGCTCGTTGGTTCTTTGTCAAGGCCTGGGGCCAGCCAGAAAATACTTCCGATACGTTTGTAATGAAGAGGTATTTTAGAATCTCTTTTAAAGGCTGAGATTTTTTCATCCAAATATTTTCCTAAGTCATCTTCAATGTAAGAGTAAACATCATTATCAAAAGCAGTTTGCATTGTTTTGAGTCCTGCAATCATGCAAAGGGGATTTCCACTCAGCGTTCCCGCTTGGTAAACGCTTCCGAGAGGAGCGACGTGATTCATGATCGCATCTTTTGCGCAGATTGCTCCGACAGGAAGACCGCCGCCAATGATTTTTCCGTAAGTACCGATATCTGGTTCTATGCCAAAATATCCAACAGCACCTTGGGGATGAATTCTAAAGCCAGTGATCACTTCGTCAAAAATTAAAAGCGCTCCATTTTGTTTTGTGAGGTCACGACAAGCTTGCATCCATTCTTTTGTTGGAACAAACAATCCGCTATTTGCCATCACAGGCTCAACAATAATTGCTGCGATTTGGTCTTTGTAAGAGTTAAAAACTTCTTTGATGGCGTTAATGTCATTGCTGGGAATTGTAATCGTGTCTTTGATGCAACCTTCAGGAACTCCGGCAGAGCTTGCCACTCCTTGAGTCATAAGTCCCGATCCAGCATTTACGAGTAAACTGTCAGCATGTCCGTGATAAGCGCCATCAATTTTTACGATCTTGTCTCTGCCAGTTGCGCCTCTTGCTAGGCGAATTGCAGTCATTACAGCTTCTGTTCCAGAGTTTACAAATCTGATTTTATCAAAGAAAGGAAGTTTTGAAAGAATATATGTCGAAAGTTCAACATCCAGAGCCGTTGGAGTTCCAAAGTGTGTTCCATTTTGAACTTGGTCTTGAAGGCCGCGCACAACATTTGGATTTGCGTGGCCGAGTAGTAATGCTCCCCAGCTCATACAGAAATCCACATACGTATTCCCATCTACATCTGTAAGCTTTGGTCCGTTTCCTTTTTTGAAGAAGATCGGTGTTCCACCAACAGATTTGAAAGCTCTTACCGGAGAGTGCACGCCAGCAGGCGCAAGTTTTTGAGAGTCATTGTAAAGGGCCTGAGATTTTTCTAAGCTCATTTTCATTTCCTGTTTTGTAGTTTTCCTAAAATATTTCTATCGTAATGTATTTATCATTTCATCCCATGA
Organism: Bdellovibrionota bacterium; assembly: GCA_040386775.1. Taxonomy (NCBI): domain Bacteria; kingdom Pseudomonadati; phylum Bdellovibrionota; species Bdellovibrionota bacterium. Next base: position 80,824 of record JAZKEU010000013.1, read on the forward strand.
ACCTGATTTTTTGTTCACGGTGTGTTCAATATTATTTTCTAATAAAATCTTACTCGTCGATGGGCCAAAGGCGTAAATCTTAATATGTTGAAACTGAGTTGGGTTGCCTTTATGTAGCTCTACAAAGTCCTTCGCACAGAGTGGATTTGTGAGGACCAACTTATCATTATCTTTTAAAGCTGGTAAACGAGAGAGAGGGTTTTGGCAGACAAAACTTCCATAGAGTTTTAAAAACTTGTAATTTCTACCTTGTTTCTCGGCTACCTTCATAAGAAGTGAGTCTGTAGAGCCCATGAGGAGTGGATTTTGGGCGTCTAAGATCTCTAGAAGAGCCTCTCCGTGAGAGTCTTCTGGAACTATAATGTTTGTCATTTCATAAGCCAAAAGCTCAGATTTCGTGGCATCACCTACAGCGTAAAGCTTTAATTTTTTTACAGCATCTAGATGCTCAGGATATTGGGATATAAATTCGTTCATAAAAATACGGACAGAGAACTGACTCGTGAAAACCAAAGCATCAAAGCTAGCAAAACCATCATGAATATTCTTAAAGTCTTCATGACTGAAAGTGGGAAGAACTTCTCTCATAACCCAAGGTATGGGATAAAAATTATTTTTTGCTAATTTTTTTGCTGTTCTCAGTTGATGTTGAAGTGGTTGAGTTGAAATGACTCGTTGGCCAGAGTCTCTTGATTCGGAAATTTTTGCGAAAAGATCTCTCAATAATCCCTCTAGGCTATGTGCTTTTAATTTCAGTTCAGTATTTTTACCATCTTCACTAAAAAAGAAATCCATGTAGTAGCTTTTGTCTTTTGTAATTTTGCAACCGACAGCCAGCTGGCAACCACCGCCAAGCATAGCAAGAACACTTTTTTCTGCCATTGCGATATCAGTGAGGTCTTTGTTTTTAATTTGATCTAAAACTCTTTTGTGTTTCTCATGGCCTTGCACACCAAGAATTCCTTGGCAGGGCGCTGTAACAAAACCCAGCTCAATGATCATAAGTCCCTTTTCTAAAATGGATTGTTGTAAGTTGAGTCTGTTCACTCCAGCCTTTGCTAATACTGTTGCTTCGAATTCTCCGCTAAGTACTTTTTCAATTCTAGTGGGAACATTTCCACGTATGGATTCTATTCTTGCTGTAGGAAATGCTTTTTTTAGCTGTGCTGTTCTTCTTGGAGATGAGGTGCCGATAAGAATTCCATTTTTAAGCTTTAAAGGGTTTTCTGAAAGAACAAATTCTTTTTTAACGATGATGATGTCCGCAGTCTCTTCGCGCTCACTGTAGGCAACCCAAGGAAGGCTTTTGTGAATCTGACTTGGTAGATCCTTGGATGAGTGGACGGCGAGGTTGATGTTTTCCGCGAGTAAATTTTTTTCGATTTCCTTTGTAAAAAATCCATCGCCAGTCATGTGTTGAAACGGACGCAAATCTTTATCGCCCACAGTAATGATATGCTGAATCTCTGGAGCATAGCCTTTAGATTCTAGGGTGTTTTTAACTAGATTAGTCTGTGTAAGCGCAAGATCACTTTTGCGTGTTCCGACTCTGAGTTTGGACTGCATTGACAACTTCTTTATATGTTTTTAAATGTACGTGGTTAATTTTTTTAATTAATTTTTCTGACCACTGAGCAAGTCCATTTTTTTGTTCAAAGGTAAGTGGGCCAAAGAAATTCTCTAATCCATTCGCAAGAGACTCTTCGTGAATCTGAATGCTTTTTTGAATATTGTTTGTAATCAAAGATTGAATCGATTGGATCGATAGATCAGAAAGAATATTCAAAACAGATTGAGAAATATGAGTTTTTAATTGTCTTTTTAGTTGAGCAGCTTCTTTTTTATCTTTAGATAAAATCTTTTGGATTTGATCAAGACCTAAATATTCCGCATTATTCGAAGCTGATAATTTTGAATCTGCATTTGGTGGGATACAGAGATCCACGATCATTTCTGGTTTAGAAGAAGTGAGCATTTCTTTAGTCAGGATTTTTTGCTCAGAAGAAGTTGCAAAGCTAATGACATCGTATTTTTCAAGATTGCCTGTCAAGAACTCATTCCAAGAAAGAGTATTTGATTTAAGATCATTAGAAGAAATCTTTGACGCTGTTCTATTTGTGATGGTGATGTTCTTGAAATTCTTTTTTTCTAAATATTTATGTAAAAGTTTATGTGTTTCACCGTATCCAACCAAAAGTACAGAGGCCTTATTTTCAGTTCTGTTTTCTTTCGATTTTTGGTGAATGATTTTTCCAGCTACTGATGAAACGGAAGTTTGAAGTCTAGAGAGCTGAGTCTCGGTTCTGATTTTTTTTGCTTCTCTTAAGACTAAATTTAAAACCTTAGATAATCCTGGACCGATTAATTTTTGTTTTTGTTGTTCTGTGAAAGCATTTTTGATTTGTCCTAAAATTTGGTTTTCGCCAAAAACTACTGAATCCATAGAGCAAGCGACTTCCAAAAGATGAGATGTGATGTCATCGAGTCTTGTGAAGGCTTTAGGCTTTAATTGTGTAAAGCGAGGACGTTTTTTAGAAAGATTTTCTTCTGACAGAATTAAAAACTCAACACGGTTGCAGGTTGCTAAATAAAAACATTCTTGCGCATTTAAATCTCTTAAGAGCTGCTTTATAAAAGCTGGCGCTGCCTCTGGTGATTTCGAGATCTCTTTTAGACCGTCGACCCCAACGTTGCGAATATGAAAAGACCAAAGTAGCAAGTTCAAATGGTTGTTTCCTAATGTTGTTGATAGGTCCAAGTTATCAAATAGCTTTCATTTATTGTCATTATTTTGTAACAATCCGGTCTAGGTCCTTAAGCTTTTTATAACGCATCGAATAATTTATATAAACCTAGCATTATAAAATAGTTAGAGATGACTTTGAGTGCCAGAACCTTGATGCAAAAAGACCTCAGGTCCTTTAATATCAGCAGATGTCGCATCCTCAATCTGTAAATCCATATCTGAATAGAGAAATGGGGCTCTTGAAGTTTAACGAAAGAGTGCTCTATCAAGCCTTAAATAAAAGAACTCCGCTTTTAGAAAAAGTGAATTTCATTAATATCTTTCACTCCAATATGGATGAGTTTTTTATGAAAAGACTCGCCGGTTTAAAAAAACTACACGAGGCCAGGCTGCAATCTTACTCTCTAGACGGTTTAACCCCCAAAGAACAGATAGATCAAATCCGCGTAAAAATTTTAGAACTCAACAAGCAGGTAAATGCCTTTGTAGATAAAGATTTAAAAAATGATCTTGAGGCCAATGGGGTACATCTCTTGCGTTGGAGAAATTTAAATGCAAAAGAAAAAGCTTGGGTGACAGATCTTTTTAAAAATAAAATTTTTCCGGTACTAACTCCAATGGCCGTTGATCAAGCGCATCCGTTTCCGCATATTTCTAATCTTTCGACCTCGATTGCAGTTTCTTTAAAGCATCCGCAAGAAGAAGAACTTTTATTTACAAGAATTAAGATTCCTCCAATTTTTCCAATGTGGGTCAGGCTCGAGCCTCGTCAAAACGAAAGAGATTTTAGATTTATCAGTATGATTGATATTATTATTCAGCATTTGGAAGAGCTTTTTCCTAATATGGAAATCAAAAACATGATGACCTTTCGAGTAACGAGAAGTATCGACATCAAAGACTATAGGGACGAGGACGCCGAAGATCTTTTGGAGCTAATCGTAGAGGAAGTTCGTCAAAGAAAATACACAGAGATTGTAAGGCTTGAACATGGAAACAACCCGGATCCTTGGCTCTTAAAGTTTCTCCTCGAAGAATTGGAATTGAAAGAGGAAGATGTTTATCCTTATCCAGGGCGTCTTGAATTTAAAGATTTAAAAAACATATATAAACAAAATATTCAAGAACTCAAATATCCTCTTTGGAGTCCAGTAGCTCCGACCCAGCTTGCAGACAATGGCCAAAATATTTTTAATGCCATTAAGCAAAACGATATTTTACTCCATCATCCTTATGAATCATTCACAAATAGTGTAGAGAGACTTGTTGTAACCGCAGCGAACGATCCGAATGTGATGGCTATTAAAATGACACTGTATCGAACCGCAGAAGATAGCGCTCTGGTAGAAGCTTTGATCAAAGCCGCGGAAACTGGCAAGCAAGTGGTGTGCCTTATCGAGCTCCAAGCCAGAATGGACGAAGAAAGAAATATCTATCTTGCACAGACTCTCGAAGAAGCCGGAGTGCATGTTGTTTATGGAATCGCTGGTCTTAAGACTCATGCGAAGATTGTTCTGATTGTAAGAAAAGAACAAGAGGACTTTAAGGTTTATGCACACATTGGAACCGGAAACTACAATCCCGTGACGGCAAGGCTTTACACTGATGTAGGTTTACTCACTTGCAATACTGATATTACGAAAGACTTAACAGATCTTTTTCATTATTTGACAGGCCGTTCACTTAAAACTCAGTACAATAAAATCTTGGTTGCGCCGGTAACGCTCAAAGACTCTTTCTTACAAATGATTGCAGCGGAAGTTGAGAATCAAAAATCTGGTAAACCGGCTGAAATTATAGCAAAAATGAATAGCTTAGAAGATAAAGATATTATTAAAGCCCTTTATGATGCTTCTCAAGAAGGTGTGAAAATTCAATTGATAGTTCGAGGTTTTTCTTGCTTAAGGCCGCAACAGAAAGATTTGAGTAAGAATATTTATGTGACTTCTATTTTGGGAAGATTCTTGGAGCATTCTCGCATTTTCTATTTTAGAAATGGTGAAGAAGATCAGGTTCAAGGAAAATACTTTATTGGTTCTGCGGATTGGATGTCGAGAAACCTCAACAATAGAGTGGAAGTTGTAACTCCCATCGATGACCGCAATGCTAAAATCAAACTCCATGAGCTTTTAGAAGTCTATCTTCAAGATCAGGTTTCGGTTTGGGATATGGATTCTTCTGGGAATTATAATCTTCGCAGCGACAAGAATGATTTGCTAGAAGGTTCCCAAGAATTATTAATGAAACAAGCACTGCTGAAGTATCAGTCGTATGTGCAAAATAGAATCGGGACATCGCTATGAAAGTACTTGTTATTAGGCATGCTGTCGCGCAAGACCGAGAAGATTTTAAATCCTTCGATGATGACTTAAGGCCTCTGACGAGCAAGGGAAAAAAAGAATTCGAAAAAGTGAGCAGGTCCTACAAGAAGCTTTATCCGGATGTCCAAGAGTTTTATTCTAGCTCACTCCTTAGGGCGACGGAAACGGCAGATATTCTAAAAAAGAAATTTAAGAAAAACTATAAAATCATTGAAGAGCTAAGACCTGAGAGTAATTCTTTGGCTCTACTGAAAAAATTAAAAAATTCTAAGAAGAATTTTGTAGCTATCATAGGACATGAACCTTCTTTGAGTAGATTCATTGGTCAAGCTATAGTTGGTCAGAAGAAATCCATTGTTGAGCTGAAGAAGGGTGGGGCCTGCCTCCTGGAGCTCAGTAGAATTCCAAAAATCATCACTCTTCATTCTCCAAAAAGTATTCTTAAAACTTAGCCAACTGAATTAGAATACCATCTTTAACACCCACGTTCGGCGCTCTAATTTTTTTAAAGTCCATGGCTTTCATTATTTCTTGAATGATAATCGTGGCAGGTAGGATAACGTCAGCTCTGTCTGGCTTTAGGCCCAATTTTTGAATTCTTTCTTGAACGGAATAACTTGAAATTAATTTTTCCAAAATTTCGATTTCAAATGCAGAAATCTCATTCTTGCTGTTTCCTTTAAACATTTCACCCAGTTTGCCCAATGATTTTACGTTTCCACCGGTACCAATAAAAATCTTCTTGTCATAAGGACAATTGAAGTATTTTTTGTGTTTAAGTATAGGTTCTAAGTGTTTTCTAACTTCTTTTTCTAGATATTTTTTAAGATCTTTAGCTTTGGCTTTCTTGGCTCGATTGAGGAGGCGAATTGTTCCCATATTTAGACTGTAGAATTTCTTCAGCTGTCCATTAATAGAAATAATGAACTCAACGCTGCCGCCACCGATATCAATGAGTAATGCATTTTTCTTTGAGATATTTTCCACGTGAGAAACACTCAAGTGAACAAGCCTTGCTTCTTCTTTTCCATCAATGATATCGAGTTGAATATGAGATGTAGAAAAAATAAGATCGACCAGCTCTTCACTATTCTTTGCATCTCTCAGTGCGCTTGTTGCCACAGCCTTGTAGTATTTCACATCATATTTGATCATGAGTTGTTGGAATTCGATGAAGGCTTTGAGAACAGCTTTTATAGTTTTATCTCCAATTTTTCCTTTAGAAAAACTATCGTCACCCAGGCGAATAGGGACGCGGTAGTTGTGAATCACTTGAATTTGTTTCTTATCAACAAGTTCGCCCAGTTCAAATCGAACTGCATTGGATCCAACATCAATTGCCGCAAGTCTGATTCCCATTAAATTCCTTTAAGATCTTCTAAAATTTGATCAACGTGGCCATTGACCTTTACTTTTGGATAGATTTTTTTGATTTTTTGATCAGATCCAATTATGAAAGTAGTTCTCTCGATTCCCATATACTTTTTCCCGTACATGGATTTTTCTTTCCAGACACCGTAGGCTTCGCAAGCTTTCCCATCCACATCGGCAAGTAGCGGAAAGTTGAGGTCGTGCTTTTTTATAAATTTTTGATGGAGAGCTTCAGAATCTTTACTCACACCGAGTACTGCGGTCTTGCCTTTTTTAAGGCGAGCAAAGTTATCTCTAAAGTCACAAGCTTCTTGAGTACATCCAGGCGTGAGATCCTTTGGATAAAAATATAGAACAACATTTTGACCTTTGAAGTCTGAAAGAGAAACGGTATTTCCGTCTTGATCTTTGAGCTTAAAGGCTGGGGCTTTGTCTCCCTCTTCTAATGATTTTGCCATAGATGCTCCTTTGTTGATACGCCGTTAATAATTCCTCCGAAGGGGTTGTTCAGTCAACCTACTTTCGGTCAAATTACACACAAATTTCTGACACAAATTTAACCAAGCTATAACCCCTAGGAAGAGAGTTTTGCTCGATAATGTATATATGCTGGCAGATTTTCACATGCACACAAATCTAAGCGACGGGTCACTCTCGATGAGACAACTTGTCGACATGTATGGAAGGTTAGGATTTGGCGCCATTGCAATCACGGATCATCTTTGCGAGCAAAAAACCTTTCTGGGAAAAGCCGCAAAATATCTCGATAAGACTCTCAAGGAAGCAAATTTTGATTACTACCTTGAGTTGATTCATGAAGAGGCGGAAAGAGCCAAAAAGTTGTACAATATGATTGTTATTCCAGGAGTTGAAATCACTAAAAATTCATTACTCAACCATAGATCTGCTCACATTCTAATTTTGGGCATTAGTAAATTTATTCCCGCGGATTTAGAAATTGATCAAGTTTTAAGTGAAGCTAGAAATCAAGGAGCCGTTTCGGTGGCGGCCCATCCTGTGTTCACACAGCAGATCGAAAAACAGACATATCATTTGTGGGATCGTAAGGAAGAGCTAAAATCTAAAATTGACCTCTGGGAAGTAGCAAGTGGTCAGCATCTTTTTCCTTCAGTTGTAAAAGAAAAACTAGCTAAGATTGCAAATAGCGATCTCCATCGAAAAGAGCAGCTGTCTTCTTGGAAAACCAGGCTCTCTTGTGAGAGAAAACAAGAAGCAATATTGGAAGATCTAAAAAAACAAAATATTGATTTTTATTACTTTGACTCTAGGTACTCGAATCTTACTAAAGATATTTTTCTAGCAAATCTCTAGCAGAGATTTTTGCTTTCAGAATAGACAAGAATATGAATACGCCAGTTGTCTTTCTATCTAAAAAGACAACCTCTCTAGGCGGAGTACGAACTTTGAACTCCATGATCACCTCGGCAACCATTTTTGTGAGTCTCTTAGGTAAATCTGTGTTTCCCCAATCATATACATCTTGAGTGAAAGGTTCGACCATTAGATTGCAAAATTGATAAAAAGAGTCTTTGAGTTTTTGTGGGTCATTTTTTTCTGTGAACTTGAGTTTTAAAGAAAACTCCTCTAAGCCTTTGTAGTCTTTATTAAGAGCAGATTTTATTAGACCTCGATAATTCGTTAAAAAATCATCCGAAAACTCTCTAACAGCTCCGAAATCAAAGAGAATGATTTTATCTTGCTGGGCATTCAATTGAATTTTGTAATTTCCAATATGAGGATCTGTCTGCACAAAACCTAGTTGAAATAACTCTTTAAAATACAAATCCAGAGCCGCAAGGGCTATCTGATTCCTACGTTCTTGAGAAAGACCGAGAACCTCGGGTGAGTCTACATTCACTCCTGTTTCAAACGAAGTGGCAATGACCTTGGTGTTGGTATAATCAGGGTAAGTTTTGGGAACTATATATCTGGAATCGCCTTGCAAAGCCTGTCTGAATTGATTGGTCCATTTCATTTCATTAAGGTAATCAAGCTCTTGATAGAGCATGCTTTGAACCTCATCAAACAGCAAATCCAGATGTGATATCTGTGGAAATAAGTCGGCAACTTTTAAAATACTTTTCAGTGCTTTAAGGTCGTTTTTTACAGCTTTATCCACATCGGGGTATTGGATTTTGAGAGCAATCACTTCACCTGTGCTTTTAATTTTTGCCTTGTGAACTTGTCCTAGAGAAGCGCTGGCAGTTGCCACGGGATCAATCTCCAGTTCCTCTAGGGCAGAGACACCAATTCTATCTGACAAAACTTTTTTGAGAATGGCCCACTCAAATGGAGTGGATTGTGCTTGGAGATTTTTGAGAATAACATTCACGTCGGCCGGCAAAAAATATTCTCCATAAACAGAGAGCATTTGGCCTACCTTCATTAAGCCACCTTTGAGGTTTCCAAATTTTTCTGTAATGATGTAGATTTGTTTTTTTAAGAGTTCAATGGCGAGAGTTTCTTTAGAAATATTAGTCATTTTTGATTGGATCTTGTAACTCAGTGCTTTCTGACCAGATGATGCAATCATACTAACAAAATCAAGTGTGCGAGTGAGTCTGCCACTTTTAATTTTCTGTAATGGATTTTTTGTTTCTTTCTTCACATGATCCTCGATGAGGATTGAATTATATAGATAGTTTATATATAGTTCAACAAAAGGATAAATACATTATGAACATATTAGTTACGGGTGGAACGGGATTTGTTGGAAAGAAGTTAGGATTCAATCTCGTTAAAAATGGATACAAGGTATTTACTCTTGTTCGAGATAAAAAGAAAAAACCAATACTGCCTTATCCGTGCACCTTTTTGGATTGGAATGACCTCTCAGATATTATTAATAATAAAAAAATTGAAATTCATTCGGTGGTCAATTTAGCTGGCGAACCCGTAGCTCAAAGATGGAATGACAAAATAAAAAGAGAAATTTTGAATTCCAGGGTTGATACCACAAATAGATTAGTGAAAATTTTTAAAAACTCAGATCTAAAATCATTTATTTCATCATCGGCTATTGGATACTACGGCGATCGGGATGACGAAAAGCTAACCGAGGAGTCTGAATCTGGTTCTGGATTTCTCACTCGAGTCTGTGTTGAGTGGGAAAGAGCTGCTCTAAAAATAAAAGAAGAATCTCCAAAAACAAAATGCGTAATACTAAGACTGGGAATGGTCTTGGGCGAAGGTGAAGGAGCGCTGGCACAGATGGTTCCACCTTTTCAAGCTGGCGTTGGTGGAATGATTGGTGATGGAAAAATGTGGGTCAGTTGGATTCATGTTGAAGATCTTGTGAACATGATTGGCTGGGCCATTGAAAATGATTCTGTCAAAGGTGTCTATAATGCAGTTTCTCCAAATCCCGTAACAAACAAAGAGTTTTCAGAAAAATTAGCGGCAAGATTTAATAAAAAGTTATTTTTACCAGTACCAAAGCTTGCGGTTAAAGTTCTCTTTGGTGAAATGTCGCAGGTCGTATTCGCTAGTCAAAAAGTGCAAAGCGAAAAAGCATCCGAGCAGGGTTTTACTTACAAGTATTCAACAGTGTCCGAAGCGCTAAAATCTACGGTGGAATCTTTAGATGCCTTTGAAAAGAAGGTGATCTTTGAGCAGTGGTTGCCGATTTCGAAAGAAAGGCTTTTTCCGTATTTTCAAGATGAAAAGAATTTAGAAGAACTGACTCCACCGTGGCTTAATTTTAAAGTTTTAAACAAAAGCACGGACCAAATCCAGAAAGGTACGATCGTTAATTATCAGCTTAAGCTCTATGGAATTCCGTTTGGATGGCAAACTGAAATACTCGATATGCAAAAAAACAAATCATTCATCGATAACCAGGTGAAAGGTCCATATTCAAAATGGCATCACACGCATGACTTCATTGCCTTAGGGGAAGGCACATTGGTCAAGGATACTATTCGTTATAAAGTTCCAATGAGCGGGCTGGGCAAAACCTTTGCTGGGCCGAAAGTCGATAATGATGTTAAAAAAATATTCAAATATCGATCAGAAAAAATTCTTGATGTTATTAAAGGCCTGTCCTAAGCGTCATGACTTTTCATCCTGAAGGATTTGTCACATAATATCTCTATGTTCAAGTTTCCTGAGCTTCAACGGATAACAGATCTTTCGAAAATCCAATCGTCACTGATTAGATCCGAAATACTTTCTGAAGTAAAAGTCAAAGGAGAGACATATCCTATTCATGGCTTTGTTATTGGCTCTCAAGATAAAACTGCGCCGACCTTTGGTATATTTGGCGGAGTGCATGGATTAGAAAAAGTTGGCACTCATGTGGCGCTTCATCATTTGGAGTCTCTCGTGAATCAACTCGAGTGGGACTCTGAACTCCAAAAGAGATTTTCGAATTGTAGACTGGTTTCGATTCCTATGATCAATCCCTGGGGAATTCACCATTTTAGAAGAAGCAATTCCAACGGTGTAGATCTGATGAGAAATGCACCCGTTGAGGCAGAAAGCAAACCTCCATTTTTAGTTGGTGGACAAAGGTATTCTAATAAGCTTCCGTGGTTTAGAGGTGAGTCTGGGAATCTAGAGCTCGAAAGCAAAACTCTTATTGAGTTTGTTAGAAATGAAATGTTTGAGTCGAATTTCAGTTTGTCTTTGGATATTCATTCAGGATTTGGAACAAAAGATCGACTTTGGTATCCTTATGCGAAAACAACCAAAGACTTTCCTTTGGTTGGTGAAACTAAAAAGTTTCAGAAATTATTTGAAAGTGCTTTTCCCAATCATATTTATCTTATTGAGCCGCAAGCTTTGAGTTACACGACTCATGGAGATCTTTGGGATTATCTCTTTGACGAACATTACAGCAAGAATCAGAATAAAAAGACGTACATTCCTTGGTGCTTAGAGATGGGATCTTGGATGTGGATCAAGAAAAATCCTCGACAGTTGTTTTCTATGTTGGGGGCTTTCAATCCTATTTTGCCTCATCGTTATAAAAGAATTATGAGAAGGCATTATGTACTATTGGATTTCTTTCTAAGATCAACGGCTAACTATAAAAATTGGTCTTAAGATAAGATCAAAAATGGATAAAATATGAATTGGTTATTACTTCGCGGGTTAATGAGAGAAGCAGATCACTGGGGAGATTTTCCCAAGGATCTTGAAGCACAAGAAGGTGTTGATCGCGTACTTTGTTTGGATCTTCCGGGAGTGGGAACAGAGAGTTCTAGGATTTTCATTCCAAGTATTAAGCAAGCCGTTGAAGATCTTAGATCTCGTCTTGCGATTCACTTGCAAGACAAAGGCGATGAGGAGTGGGGAATCTTGGGGATTTCTTTGGGCGGAATGATTGCGATGCAATGGGCTCACGATTATCCCAATGATTTTAAAAAAATAGTAGTTATGAACAGTAGTGCGAGAAGTGCTCCACTCTGGAAGAGACTAACCCTTCCTTCTCTTGCCGTGGTCGCAGAATGTTTTTTAGAAAAAGACCTGGTCAAAAGAGAAAAGAAAATCATTGATATGGTTTTAAATTTAAGAAAAAATGATTTAAAAGTCATCGACAGTTGGATAAAAATTGCTCAGAAAAATAATTTTTCAAAACTCACAGCAGTGAACCAAATTACGGCGGCGTCGCTGTTCGAATTGCCTTCAAGAATTAAGATTCCTATGCTGGTTTTAACTTCTAGAGCAGATCGAATGGTGAACTATGAATGCTCGGTACAAATAGCCGAAAAATTCAAAGCGCCTATAAAAATTCATCCTTCAGCGGGACATGATATTGCAATAGATGATTCAAAATGGATTGTAGAACAAATTAAAGATTGGAGAATTTAATGAAAATCGTTTTTATATTACTTGTTGGTAGTGCTTTCGCCTTTTCTTCTGCGTACGCGGAAAACTATGAAAAGAATGGATATCCTTGTATGAGTGATGTCTGTCTTGGTGATGATTTGGTAGCGTTGCAAAAGGTCAAGTGGGAGCCGGCTAAAATTAGAGACGAGGGGCAGAGAGCTTTAAAAAAAGTAAAAAAGAAGTACCGAGGATCGGATGAAGACCTTTTAAAGGCGGCGCCGTATCTTTCTGGAAAATTTGATAATGAAGGGCTTAAATTTTTACAAAATGTAAAAGCCTCATGTCAGATAGATGCTGTGGGCGGAAAATTCATTACAGAAAATGGCAACAAGACCAATGTGGTGATCATGTTGATGGGGCCTCCATCAAAGCAAAAATGGAAAGTGACTATGATCAAAAGAGAGTTTGAAGGTGCGGTGACGGACGCTCAAAAAAAAGAAATAATAACTACGCTAGTAAAGAGATACGAAAAATTCACTCCTGCAGCGATTTCAAAGTCAAAAATAAAACCAAAGGCAGTTATGCTGATGCCTCCAGTTGGAAAACTCAGCGTCCAATTCACTTTAGTGGAAGGTCTCTCTAGTGATAATGAGCTTAAGAGTGATCCTGAATGTGGCGGTACTGCAAAAGTCAGCGTAGATTAATTTTTTTTAGTCTTGGTATTTTTCCAAGACTTTAACTGCCAAGTTGTTTTGCCTTCGGATACGAGTTCATTTTTTTCGTTATGAACTTTTGTCGTCATATCGATAAACATCTCACCTTCTTTTAGGTCCGGCCATGTGTCCGGCACATGGCATGTACCGGTTAAGATTCCTTTGCCCGGTTTGTGATAAGTAATGGCAAGATTGGTGAGTATAAGTCTATAATTTTCGAAACTGTACTTCGTCGCAATCAAAAGACCTGCGGTATATTCAATCAACAAGGCCTGAGAAATTGCGTGGGCCGTTCCAACGTGATTTTTTCTGCGATACACGGGAAGAGATTGAATTTGTGTTTCATCTGGCTTTACAGATTTGATTTTCATACCCATTCCCATATTGAATGGAATTACGAGTTTTAAAGCATTATCCAAGAAAAGATTCGCTAATTTTTTGTTTTTGACTTTCTTTGTAATTTTAAAAAGATCAATTTTAAGACCCATAACCTGGCATTCCTTTCAGTGATTCGTAGTATTCATTTACAAGTTGGTGAACAATTTCTTCGCAGGATAGAATTTCATGAATAAGTCCCACACCTTGACCTGCTCCCCAAACTGTTTTCCATGTGGGTTTATTGGCTGCATTCTCAAGAGTTTTCATCCCCGCAAGATGAACTAATGGAACAACGAATTTTTTTGTCAGTGGATGTTTCTTTAGTATTTCAACAAGGAAAGGCAGCTCTGCTCCCATTTTTTTTACGTAATCGGTATTGATAACATTTGCGGGAGTTCCAGAAATTCTAGAATTGAGAACAATGTCTTCTGGTGTACTGTCTAGAATTGCTTTTTTGTAATTCTGATCAACCTTTGCTTCTTTTGAAGTGATAAACTTTGTTCCCACGCTTACGCCATCAGCACCCAACGCCAACATCGCGGCCATTCCGGATCCTGTAGCAACTCCTCCAGCGGCAATTATTGGAATTTTTAATTTTTCTTTTAGCCAAGGAATTAAGACCACTGGAGAAATCGGTCCTGCATGTCCGCCAGCTCCACTTCCGACGGCGATCACACCGTCAGCGCCCAGATCTTGAACTTTCAAAGCGTGTTCGAGATTTGTTACATCACTGAATACTTTTGCACCGTTTTTGTGAGCATCCTTGATGACATCTTTTGGAGTGCCGAGAGATGTAATGAACATTTCTACTCCAAGATCCAAAGCAATTTTCAAATCTTCGCCTTGCCTCGTATTGCTTTTATTCACAATCACATTGACGCAAATGGATTTTTTAGTACGTGACTTAATATTTTCTAAAGCTTTTTTATAATTTTCAATTGGACGATAATTCAAAGCAGGAAAGGCGCCGATGGCTCCAGCTTCTGAAGTGTTCACGACCATGTCTTCGTTGGAGACCAAAAACATTGGCGCGCCAATGATCGGATATTTAATATTTAACAACTTTGTAAATGAGGTTTCAATTGGCTTCATAGCTTTTAGAATAAGAGAACTAAGACAACCAAGTCAATGAGCAGTCGTGACGGTGGGATTTAGCCCGATAAAGTTCTGTTGGATTCTGCGATGAGATTCTTCTGCTAGCAAAATAGGCTCTGCAGCTTGGATTTCATTTAATAATCTCAACTCCACCAAAACGTTTCTCTTGCCCATCAATTCCCATAAGTGTGCGAGAAAGTCCATATCTCCATACCAGCAAACGAAATCTCTATTGCCAGTATCAAAGAGTTTTCCGTCGATTTTGAGATAATTGATGCAAACAGGAGAGACGGGAACATGAGAATCTAGTGAGGCCTGGAAGAGTGGTTTCTTAAATCTCAAAACAGATTCTGCATTGGTGCTTGTAGCTTCGGGAAAGATAGCAACAGGAATATTTTTTTGTAAAGCAGTAGTGAGTTCTTTGATTTCATTTGAAAGATTGCTTTTATTTCTTCGTTCAACATAAAGACAGCCACCGAGTTTTGTGATCAGACCTAGAACTGGAATTTCTCTAATTTCAACGGAAGTCACAAAAGTGGATGGAAACTGAGAACATAAAATTAAAATGTCTAAGTAAGAGAGGTGATTTGAAACTAGAAATTTCATATCGTTGGTCATTCCATATTTTTTGACTCGAACTCCGGCTAATCGCAAAGCGAGAGAGCTGTACCAGCTCATGACATAAATGATTTTGGATCTGAAAATCCAAATGTCTCTGTATATCATAGAGAGGATAAAGCTGTGGACAATGTAGATAACCATTAAACTCAAAAACGAAATGAATTTTAGGCCTTGAACTATCTTCTTCATTAAAAGTATCTAGCCTTAAATCTTTCGTTGATGGTTCTTAAATCAAGCACCGTTAAAAAATCTATACAATCAAAGTCATAATCTACAGCAGGATAGCCATGAATCTTTGCTCCGGCTTTGATATAAGACTTTAGGAGTGAAGGAATTTTTTCTTCGACCAATTCAGATTTAAAATAACCAGGCTTAAAATCAAATTTTTCAAATTGAAAGTCAGATGTGGGATGAATCTCGTAGTCAAAGGAGTGATGCTCTTTTAAAGACTGGAAGATAACCATAGAAAGGCCAGGATCAATAGTTTTAACACTAGCACACCCGAATAGATAATCTGCATTTGTTTTTTTTGCATATTCTCCTATTCCTTTCCAAATGAGATTGAGAGTGATTCCATTTCTGAAAAATCTATGTGTGCAGGCTCTTCCGAGTTCTAATTTAATTCCCGGAGAACTTAAAAATTTTTGAAGCGTGAATTCATTTTGAGAATAGAAGTCATCAGTGAATGTTGAGCAAAGAAGACGGTAGGTACCGATGACTTCGTTGGTGATTTTATTTTTAACAACAATATGATCAGCAATAAGATCATAACGATCAAAATCAACTCCCATAAATTTTCTTTTACCCAGACCTTCTTTGATAAAGACTTGGTATCGGAGTTTTAGAATTTGTTCGAGTTCTTGTTTTGTTTCGGCGGTCTTAACAATGTAGTCGCCCAGTTCTAATTTGAAGTTGATTTTTGGTTGGAAGGATTTGAGCTTGAGATTCAGTAATTGGCTGCGGAAGTCGACGATGTCCTTGGTCTTTTGAATGACGTTCAGAGCTGTAGCTTTCATAAAAACCCCCTCTTTTCCTATTATACTAATCGGAAATTTTTATGAGGAGGTGTTAGTCTTATGTTAGGGCTAAGTTACGCTTCCGTTAGAGGCAGCTTGCGACAGCTTTCGCTGTCAGAAGTTGGTAGTCTGCTCCCAGTGCGGATTGCTCATCCTTTGTGTATTCACCTGCAATATTGGTATTGATATTCATACAGTTAGTGATGCGGGCTTTAGTCTCAGTAGAAATACCTTTTGGTTTTTTAATTCCTGCGTGAACAGCATTGGTATAAAGATCAGCTTCTCTTCTCGCATACAGATCTTCTTCTGTAGGATTTGGATTTGCGTAGACTTCAAAGTCTGGCAAGATACCGGTGATTTGATTTGTGCTGCCATCAGCAAAGTGAAATCTCGCCGCTGTACTCAAGAGTTGAGTTCCTTCGATTTCATCAAGCCCCACAGTTCTAGGGTCTGTAGGTCCCTGTTGCATGGTTCCCTTGCCGTAAGATCTTACGCCAACGGTGACAACTCTACCGTAAGATTGAAGAGCTCCAGGCAATAATTCCGAAGCTGAACCAGAACGTGCATCTTGTAAAACAACAAGAGGTTTTTTGTTGAATAGATTGTACAGCTCCTCGGCTTGTGGAGCGTACAACATTTGTCTGGTTGCAATGGCCATACTGTTATTTTTAACAGAATTTATCAATAAATTGGTTTGGGGATCTTGAAACAATAAAAGATTTTGATTAACTTCTACAAAACTTGAAACCATACATAGAACTTCTCTGAGATCCCCGCCTGCATTACCGCGAACATCTAAAATTAAAGATTCCGCCCCTTGCGAATGTAAATCTTTTGCTAAGGTTACAAAGTCTTTGCAGAGATCTTTTTGCATAAAGGAATGAAGACGAATGTGGCCAATCTTTTGCTTGGTCCTAGAGTTAGTAATTATTTTTCCATCAAGAATTTTTATAGATATGGGACGACGAGTGATGGTGAGCTCAATTCTTTTACCGGCTCTTAAAACAGTAATGGAAACGGAGGTGTTCTCTTCTCCTAATAATAAATCAATTATGTTATTAAATTCTTCACGGTCTTTAGGTTGAACAGCCCTCCCGTTGATGTGCGTGAGAATATCTTTTTTTCTTACCCCTGCCGCAAGAGATGGGCTTTCTTCCATAGGATAAAGTTCAATCTTCAATTCACGATTAAATGAAAGTTGCGAGCCAATCCCTGTGAAGGTTTCTTCTTTTGTGTTCATCATTTCTTCGGTTTCTTTTATGGACCAGAGATTGGTGTGGGGATCAACTGCGCTATTGAGATATGAATTGATGGCCATGGCCAAAACTTGACCACGATACTTAGAAATTTTTTGAGCTAAAGCTTCGTTCAATAATGCGGCAAAAGAAACCGGATCGTTTTGAGTTTCGGCAAAAAGAGCTCTCCATGCTTGATGACTTTGTTTGGTGGCGAGATCGTTTTCTTTGGCGAGTTGAACAGGAGTTTTATTTGAATCAGGTTTGAATAGGGTGTTGATTTTTTGAAGCTGAATATTTTCTACTGCTTTTACAACCTCTCCTATTTCCGGTAGTTTTTGAGTTCTATAATTTGTAAAAATCATGGGAACATCTGCATTATTTAAAAGAGTATTTACCGCTAGGATACACCCTAAGAATGCCTGCTCGTTTGCGTAACATCTTTCTTGAGACAAAAGATTTCTTACATTCTGATCATTCAGCTGGGAGTGAGTCGCGAAATAATCTGGAGCTTCTTCCTCGGCAAAGGCCATTTCTGAAGAGGCCACTGTCATTGCAGCCAAGGTGATCATTAATCTTATTACGAATATTTGAATAGTATCTATTACCCCTAAGTTCATTCCCAGTACCCCACGCACCTTATAAATATAAAGCTTTCCCCACGAAAACTTTTTTTCTATTTATCTTTTGCGAACTTACGAAGTTATGAACATTTCCACAATACCCGATTGAGTGTTAGAAAAAATGATACGCTTTTTCGTATATTAAATAACGGATGTGAATGCGGCTTATAAAGTATTTTTATTTACTCTCTACCGAAAGAGCAGCTAGCCGCTTCGCGTGCCACAAGAAGTTGGTAATCTAGTGCTACTTCTGAAGAAGGATTTGAATATTCAGTGGAAAGCATATTTCTTGTTTTAATGCACAAATTGATTTTGTCTATGGCAAATTTAGGAAACGTTACGGGTGCTTTCGCCGCGACAATCACATTAGGATAAAGATCGGCTTCTCTTAAAGCAAAGTAATCAGCGCTTTTTGCATCTGGCTTTGAGTGTACTAAAATGTCTGGCTGAATGCCGTGAAGCTGATTTGAAGTTCCATTAGCAAAATGGAATCTAGCTACAGTTTTCATCATCATCATTCCTGTAAATATGCGGGTGACAAAAGAATTTTGAGAACGCTGTAATGTACCTTTTCCAAAACTTCTCTCCCCAATCACGATAGCTCTTCCGTAAGTCACAAGCGAACCGGCAAGAAGTTCCGACGCTGAAGCGGAATCCGCATTTTGAAGTATATAGAGAGGTTTTTTTCCGTACAAATTAAAAAGTGGCGCATCCTTCGTTGACTTATGAAGGCCAGCCTCTTTAATCACTTCTCCAGTAGCAGGATCTCTCTTCGTAACAATTATTTTATTCTTATCTATATACATTTCTGCAATGCATACGGCCTCACTGACAGATCCTCCCCCATTACTTCTTAGGTCTAAAATAAGGACTTCTGCCCCTTGACGTCTAAGATTTGTAGCAGCGTTAATGAACTGCGTGCACACTCCCGTAACGTTAAATCTTGCAATTTTAATGTAACCAATTTTTTTATGAGGCATAAGAGGATCAGATAAAATTTTTGAATGAATATTTTTAAGTTGATAGGCTGTTCTTACAACTTGGATATCAACGGGTTGCTTTTTTCTTTCTACAGTGAGTGTAACGGTTGTATTCTCAACGCCTCTGATAAGAGCAACAACTTCTTCTTGGCCGAGATTAGACACATCTCTTCCGTCAACTTTCAAAAGAGCATCTAAATTTTTAATCCCGCTTCTTTCTGCAGAGCCATCTTCCATCGGTTGTAAAATGTATTGTTCATTTAATTTTTTAACATAAACTCCGGCACCAATTAGTTTTTCTTCGCTTTTGGCGTAAGTTGCATCCCAAGTTACTTTTGGCAGAATATACGTGTGCGGGTCTAAAGATGCGCTGTAGAAAGCATTTATAGCCTTTCCAATTTTAGCTTTATTATTATTGATTTGCGAGAGGGCGATTGTTTCCTTGAGGAGTTGATCGATATTAAGGCGATAATGTATTGTAGAAAAATAGAATTGCTTCCATGAATTATTGATTTGAATATTTGTTACTTTAAATTTTTCCCAAGAATCAGCGCTTTTGAAGTCCACAAGGGGGGCTTCATAATTTTTTATTAAAATTGGTCCTATTTGGAGCACGGTCTGCTTCATCGAAGCTAGGTTTTTGATTTGATTGTTGGAAAGGACTTTGTTCTTCTCTCTCAGAAGAGAGTTCATCGCTGCGATACAACCTAGAAACTCATCAGGATTCTTGTAGCATCTTTCGGTGTTAACGTACTCTTCAAGGGAGCTCGTACTGAGATTCGTAGAATCCCAATCACTAGCAAATGCCATCTCAGGCGCAGCAATCGAAATTGCTCCCAGTGCGATGACTATTCGAATTAGCATTATACCCAGAGATTCTAGACCCCATCTCATAAATCGTACCCCACGATTGTTATTCAGAACCGAGAGTCAGTACCCACTTGCACTCTCATTACCCGAGATAGAACATACAGGAGATGTGTGTTTTTACTCAATAATTGCTCCTCAAATGGAAAAAAAGATATGTTGTTTCAGGCACTTAATTACATTCTCAAATACCACCCATAACTTTTTATTTGGTTAGGGTGAATTTCTTTTGCAAAAGAGACAATTTTACATATAAATAGCTGAAAATATTAGGAGAGCCTCACAATGCCAACTCAAACAAAAGCACACACAAACGTCGGCCCAATTAGCCAATTTATCGACCACCATTACAGACACTTTAATGCTGCGGCCTTAAAAGATGCAGCGAACGGTTACAAAGATCACCTTAACAGCGGCGGAAAAATGTTTGTGACTCTTGCGGGTGCAATGAGTACGGCAGAACTTGGATTGTCACTTGCTGAAATGATTAGACAGGACAAAGTTCACGCAATTTCTTGCACCGGTGCAAACCTTGAAGAAGATGTTTTTAACTTAGTTGCGCATGAACATTACGTGAGAGTTCCCAATTATAGAGAATTGACGGCAGCAGATGAAGAAGCGCTTTTAGAAAGACATTTGAATCGTGTGACAGACACTTGTATTCCTGAAGGCGAAGCTATTCGTAGAGTCGAAAAAGTGATTCTGGCAAAATGGGCAGAATACTCCAAAGAAAAAAAATCATTCCTACCGCATGAATTCTTTTACCAAATTCTTCTCGAAGGTTCGCTAAAAGAATTTTACCAAATTGATCCTAAAAATTCTTGGTTGCTTGCGGCGGCAGAAAAAAATCTGCCAATCATCGTTCCGGGCTGGGAAGATTCTACGATCGGAAATATCTTTGCGGGTCGTATCATCGAAGGAAAAGTAGATCGCACAGTTATGAAAACGGGAATCGATTACATGATTTACCTTTCAAAGTGGTACCAAGAAGTTGAGAAAAAACACTCTATCGGATTCTTCCAAATCGGTGGCGGTATTGCGGGTGACTTCCCAATTTGTGTTGTTCCAATGATCCAACAAGATCTGGAAAAAGATGTGAGACGTTGGGGTTACTTCTGTCAAATCAGTGATTCTACGACGAGTTATGGTTCGTACTCAGGTGCGGTGCCGAACGAGAAAATCACTTGGGGCAAGCTTTCTAAGGAAACTCCGAAGTTCATTATCGAATCGGATGCTTCGATCGTGGCTCCATTGGTATTTGCTTACGTTCTAAATCAATAAATTCCTGTCACAAACCAGCGCGTTATTGACACGAGCTGGTTTTGATAATTTAATTTTCAACGAAACATAAACCGACCGAAAAATAAACCACTTTTAAGGGGGATCTATGAACTACGTATCATTTTTATTTGCTATGGCTTTAGTCATCGCAAACAGTGCAAATGCCTCAGAACAAAAATCAGTTTCTTTTGATTATAACAACACTAAAGCTTACTACTCTTGCAGTTATGCCGAAGCTCAAATGGCTAAGGTTTTAACAGCTATCGGAGCAACTGAAGTTTCAACAGATTGTTCAGGTGGAATTGATAACGATCAATTATGGCCAGTGTCTGTGGATGCTAATTTTTCTCATGACCTACAAGGCGGAAAAGCTGTTGTTCTTAAGGGCAATGAATCTTGTGATTTCAATGTAAAATTGATCAAAGCTGTATTGTCTACCGTGGATCATGAAGTAGTTAAAGCTCAAGACAATTGCTGGGACGCAGACGGAAGCTTTAAGTACGAAGTTTACATAAAATAATTTTTTCTTCATCAATTTAGCTGGTCTTGAAAATTATTAAAAAAGCTCTTAGATTGTCTAAGGGCTTTTTTTATTTCTACATTTGGAGATTAATTTGGAAAACGAAGTTGTAAATACAATCACACAAGTCACAACCGGGGATCTTATTTGGGGTAATCCTTTTGTGGATTGGGTGAGGGCTGCCATAATATTTGCAGTCGTTATTCTGGCCAGTGGAGCTATTAAATTCATTGCAAAAACGATCTATAAAAAACATTTTTCAGAAAAAGACGATGAGATTACATTCAGATCATTTTTATTTTCAAATATTGCAAAACTCAATTTTCTAGTTGCGATTTTCATTGCTCTCTATCCTGCAATCATAAGTTTAGTTATGCCACCAAGAGTGGACCGTATTGCTAAATACTTATTTATAATTGCGGCTTTCGGGCAGATTTTAATTTGGGCAAGCAATACGCTAGAGCTTTACGGAAAAAAATATCTTCAACAGCATCCTGATTCAGCGACAGCAATGAATGTGTTCTCACTCATGTGGAAGATTGCTGCCTATACGATCATACTCTTGGTTATGCTTGATCAACTGGGATTCAATATCAATGCCTTGATTGCGGGTCTTGGGGTCGGTGGTATTGCGGTGGCCTTTGCTCTTCAAAACGTGTTGGGCGATGTCTTTGGTTCACTCGCCATTATTTTTGATAAGCCCTTTAAAGTTGGCGACGTAATTCAGATCGGAACCTTTATAGGCAGAGTGGAAAAAGTAGGGCTTAAGACAACTAGAATTCGTTCGCAGAGAGGCGAGCAGCTCGTGTTTTCTAACAATGAGATACTTAAATCCACAATTCAAAACTATGGTGACCTGCAGGAAAGACGTGTCAGTATGCTGTTGGGGGTCACTTATGAAACTCCTTTTGAGATCTTGAAAAAAGTCCCGGAAGTTGTCCGCGAAGCAATTTTCTCTAGAAAAAACACGAGTGTAGACCATATCACTCTTAAAGAATTTGCCGAATCCAGCATTAATTTTGAGGTTTGGTATTACATCCGCATTACCGAAGAACAGGCGTGGCCAGAAATTGAGCACGAAATTAATCTAGAAATAGTCCGTCTTTTTGAAAAGGAAGGGATTTCCTTTGCCTATCCGACGCGCACGGTTTATACAAAGAGTCTTTAAAAATCACGATCTTAACTAAATAATTAGTAAGGCATAAAAGGAACAGTCCACCATGGATTTAAGAAATATTTGTATCATTGCTCACGTCGATCACGGGAAAACTACACTTGTTGACCATTTGTTAAAACAGTCAGATACGTTCGGCGCACGCGAACAACTCGATGATAGAGTAATGGATTCTATGGATCTTGAAAGAGAAAGAGGGATCACGATTTCTGCAAAGAATGCGGCGATCAAAAAAGGCGATACAAAAATCAATATCGTTGATACTCCCGGACATGCTGACTTCGGTGGAGAAGTGGAAAGAATTTTAGGAATGGTAGACGGCGCTTGTCTTTTGGTAGACGGAGCTGAAGGCCCGCTTCCACAAACTCGTTTCGTATTGCAAAAAGCTCTTCAGAGAGGCCAAAAAGTAATTCTCGTTGTAAACAAAGTGGATCGTCCAGAATGTCGTGGTACTACTAGAGTTCAAGAGATCGTGGATCAAACTTTCGATCTATTCATCGATTTAGGTGCAACTGATGCTCAAGCAGAATTCAAAATTTTATACGCATGCGCTCGTTACGGTTGGGCAACAGAGAACTTTGATGAAGTGGAAGACTTAATCGAAGGCAGAAAAAAAGGTTCACTAGAACCACTTTTCAAAGCAATTCTTTCTGAAATTGCTCCAGCTAAAGTTGATCTTAAAGCTCCATTCCAAATGTTGATTTCAAACATTGGATGGAATGATTTTGTTGGTCGTCTAGCGATCGGGAGAATCACGGCTGGTCAAATTAAAGCTACAGATCAAATGTACAGAAAAGGTATTAACTCAAAAGGTGAACCTTTAGATGAAAAATTCAAGGCTTTAAAGATTTTCACTTACAATGGATTAAAACAAGTTGATGCAGAAGTTGTTCAAGGCGGTGACATCGTTGCTGTTGCGGGTAGCGATGAATTCCAAATCGGGGATACATTAACTCAAGATCCAAATACAAAACCACTAGAGAGAATTCATGTTACAGCCCCAACACTTGCTATGGTGTTCTCAGTGAACACTTCTCCATTCTCTGGTCGAGATGGTGAAGCTGTACAATCTAGAAAATTAAGAGAAAGATTATTAAGAGAAGTTCGTCACAACGTTGCGATTAAATTCGGCGAGACAGAAGTTCCAGATCAATTTAGAATTTTTGGTCGCGGTGAACTTCAGTTCTCTATTCTTATTGAGCAAATGAGAAGAGAAGGCGTTGAAATCATGGTAGGTAAACCTATCGTGTTAACTGAAATGATAGACGGCGTAAAACATGAGCCGTTAGAAAGACTAAATTTAGATTTACCTGAAGATTACGCATCTGATGTAACAAGAATGTTCCAAGAAAGAAAAGGCGTTTTAGTTTCTTACGAAAATGCCGGTAGCTATTCTTCTTCAACTGGTGTGAAACAACGTGTTCGTTTGGAATTTGATGTTCCTACTCGTGGATTACTTGGAATGAGATCTAAATATTTAACTGCAACTCGCGGTGAAGGTATCATGAGCTCAATCGTTATCGGGATGACTCCTTGGAAAGGTGATATGGTTCATAGAACTGCTGGTGCGATGATTTCTGATCGTACGGGAACTGTGACGGAATATGCTCTTCAAGGACTGGAGGATCGTGGGATGATGTTCGTAAAGCCAGGAGTGGATGTTTACGAAGGTATGATCATCGGGGAATTCAACAAAGATAACGATCTTAACGTAAATGCAGTGAGAGAAAAGAAACTCACAAACGTAAGAGCATCGGGAGCAGAAATCCTCGTGGCCCTTAAGGGTGTACGTGAGATGAGCTTAGAAAAATGCTTAGAGTGGATTGATGAAGACGAGTGGATTGAAATCACTCCGAAGGAAATTCGCCTCAGAAAGAAGATTCTAGCTCAGAACATGCGTAGTATTCGTAGAGGATAAGCTGTATAACGCGTAGAGTCTTATAATTAATCAAGATTCATCATTTTAATAGTGAAAACCTTCCATGGTTCAGTGTAGAAGTTGCACAAACCAAAGGGGGGTCTATGTTAAAGGTATTATCGATCGCTTTACTTGCATTCACTTTCAGCAACACCGTTCACGCAGAAGATTTAAATTCACCGTATTTTCAAATTAAGTCGCATTCAATCACAGAAGTTCCTGTGGATGCATCTACAATGAAAAATTTAAGAAGCAATCAGGAGCTTCTAAAAATTCGTAGAGCTCAGGGCGAAAAAGATGGTCTTGATGATGTTCTTGGCGACATCTTAAATCCAGTTAAAGAAGTAGACGCAACTCTTGATGTGATCATCAATATGGGTGCGAAGATCTGGAAAATTTTCGAGGCATCTACACCGGTTGTAAACCTCAGTACGAAAAGAGCTAACGCAATTCCAAGAGAAGCTACGGACTGGAGAGACATGGCTGATTGGAGCGATGTTCAAGCTAGGCAATATTCAGTTTCTTATAAAAACGCTTTCAATTCTGAAGTTGTAAGATTCAGTGTTCTTATGACTTACACATATAACGGCACTCACAAAGGTAAGGGAAAATATCTTTCTGATGTTGGTTTCTTGGTCAATGAATATTGGGTTGCACCGCTTTATAAATTAGAAGGTGAATCTGAAGTTGTAAGAGTTCAAAACGTTGGTAGAGCTGATGCGCCAATTGCTGCCATGGAATTGAATATGGTTTGGAGAGTTAGCACGGTTCTTGTTAAATCTCAAAATGCTATAAACTACTATGTCAGAGGCGATGGTCCACTTACAGTGAGAGAGCTTTAATTACTGATTAGTTTTTATACCGATTGATTTTCGTAGAAATGGCTAGGCTTTGACCTAGCCATTTTTTTGTCTTCATGACTTTTTCTCTGAATTCGTATCAAAATACCGTATGTGTAAAAATGTATTATTGGTTATTTGTTCAATTAGCGTTATTTTTTGTACGCAATCTTTTGCTACAAATTCGGAACTAGATACAGCTTCTGATATTGTTGCGACTATAGCGAAATGGAAAGGTATGACTAAACAACAAAAAATAGAAAAAGTATTCAATGAGCTCAACTCAGAAAACATGGAGTTGCTATACACATTCTATGATCAATTTGTATTGTTCGAGGACCCCGTGGGAACTCATAAAGGCATTGATGCTGTGAGAAAATATTACGAAAATCTTTACAAGAATGTAGAGTCTATAAAATTTGATTTCTCTAATCATGTTTGCGATTCTAATCAATGCGTGTCTATGTGGACTATGCATCTCAAGGCTAAAAATTTAAATGGCGGCGAGCCCATCGCGGTTATCGGAAACTCGTTCATTAAATTCGATAAGGATGGCAAAGTTATTTACCATAGGGATTACTTTGATATGGGTGAGTTTATATATGAAAGAATTCCTATTCTAAAAAACATCATCAAGTTTATTAAAAATAAATTAAAGGAATAAGAGTGATTGCATTTAAAATCATTTCCTTGGGAATTTTGGCTTCAGTAGTGTTGATGAGCATGCTTTGGTGGATTTCACTCAAGATAAAAAATGCCGCGATTGTGGATGTAGGTTGGGGAATTAGTGTTTTAATTTATTGTTGCTTTTATTTTTTTGGAACTGATGGGCTTCAAGCAAAAGAATTTTTGGCGTTAATGACCGTATTGATTTGGTCAGGAAGACTGTCCTATCATCTTTACAATGATAGAATTAAGGGTGGTAAGGAAGAAGAAGGGCGTTACAAAAAACTCAGAGAATATTTTAAAACTGATATTTCTAAAAAGTTTTTCTTTTTTTTCCAAGCACAGGGATTATTTAATTTTGTACTGTGTACACCATTTCTAATCATTGCTTTGAATCCATCAAGACAGGTGAAGTTTTTGGATTTAATGGCGTTTGCACTTTCTTACCTGGCAATTTTTGGTGAGACCACAGCAGACTATCAATTGAAACAGTTTAAGAAAAATCCTGAGAATAAAGGAAAAGTTTGCGATGTGGGGCTTTGGGGCTACTCGAGACATCCAAATTATTTCTTTGAATTCTTGATTTGGGTGGGATTCTTTTTGATGGGAGTCGGCGAACCCTATGGATTCCTGGGAATCGTAGCTCCTGCTTCAATTCTTTATACGCTGCTTAAATTCACAGGCATTCCCGCTACAGAAGAGCAGGCGGTGCGCACCAAGGGCCAATTGTACAAAAACTATCAAGAAAGAGTTAGCGCATTTATTCCTTTGCCTCCTAAGAAATTTTAGTGATTTAATTGTGTGCATCTTGTCTTAAACTCTTTGGGGGATGCGTATGAAAATTCTAATAGCTTTAACTCTTCTTATAATGGCAATGCCTGCTCATGCAGAATGGATGATTCAAAGAATCGTTGATGGAAAAGGCAAAGTGATTGAAGTTGAAAGTGCCAAGCCAACGGAAATTAAAATTTCTGGAGATACGTTAATAAAAAGACATATTCACGAGCAGATAGCAGAAACTTCAGTCATAAAAAAATCGAATAGATTTTATCAGGAGCTTGTAGTTTCAGATGAATATTTTGAAAAAAACTTTTCTGATTTACCTCAATTGAAAATTCGCAAAGTTTCTATCGGCTGGCCGGGATCTGAAGTCAGAACAATTGTGAATCAAGGTCCTACGGCAAATAGAATTGATCTTACAATCGTGGGTGATGGTTATACGGCTGAAGAAAAAGATAAATTCTTCGATGACGTTGCTAGAATGACTGACGATATGTTCAAGGGCCAGACGTTTGCGACATATTTGCCGCTCTTTAACGTTCATGCTGTATTTGTCCCTTCGGAAGAATCGGGATTGTCAGATTTCGTTACAAAAAGAACGGCCCTTGGACTTTATAGAAATCCTAAAGGTTCAAAAAGAGCAATCATGCCAGGGAATACTTCGGCGATAGAAAGAGCAATTGCTCTCTCACCAGATGCGGATTATCCAATCTTAATTGCTAATGACAATTATTACGGTGGTCTCGGCGGAAGATATGCAATCTCTACAAGATCAGTGCAGACGGGAACAGTGGTTCTGCGTCATGAACTGGGTCACAACTTTGGCGAAGTGGGCGAAGAGTACGATGGTGGGCAAGTTTATAGTGGGGCGAACAGTTCAAGATCAAGTAATGTTCCTTGGAAAAATTGGTTGAAGAATGGAAAGCTTGAAGTTTATGAGAGTAAGTTTTTATCTGGAAACTACCTCTGGAAAAATCTAAAAGAGGGAAGCTTTAAAGTAACTTTCAATTTTCCTGGGCCACAATATCTTTATGATATTGATATCAGCTCGGTGGGTTGGAAGACTCCGCAAGATGTAGAGGTGCTTTTGGATGGACAAGTGAAAGAACTTGAAGGTGTTTGGACGGAGGACAGAAGTTTCTTTAAATTTGCGAATCCTGAAACATTATCTGCTGGTGTGCACACAATCGAAATTCGCGAAAAAATTAAAGATGGCGATAACGTTCTAGCTTTTGCAAATATTTACGCACATCCAGCAAACCTCAACAAAGAAAAGCACTTTGTCGGTGCCTTCAATACTTTTTATGGACCAGGTCAGCCCTCGGGCTTTCGTCCTACGTATGATTCTTGTTTGATGAGAGACATGAGATCTGTGGATTTCTGCTCTGTAGACAAAGAAAATATGTGGAGAAAATTTTTAGGAACTGTAAACTTAGTGGATAGTTATAAAGTTGAGAGTACGAATAATTCTGATGTACTTAATTTAGTTACTCCGCCGCTTTCTCATCTTGCGGTTACGATTTCTAGAAATACGACCATGGGTTGGGTTGTGGTCCATACAAGTACGGGCAGTGAGAAGATTGTTTTACCAGGAAAAGGTCAGTACAAATTAGATGCCGTGTTTGCGCATCCAGAGGTGACTGGTGGCGATGGTGAGATTAAAGAGTCGTTCAATTTTAGCAACTGAGAGGAGTGAAAATGCCGAATACACACAGTCTCGGAGTTGGATATTTACTTTGGGTTTTTGGTTTTATGGGCGCCCATAGATTTTATTACGGTAAAACCAAAACTGGCATTTTGTACTTCTGCACATTGGGATTATTATTTGTAGGCTGGATTGTCGATGTGTTTCTTATTCCAGCCATGGATCGTGAAGCGAGCTTTTCTTATAAAGAAGGCGAAGTGAACTATACAGTTGCTTGGATTCTCCTCACGTTTTTAGGAATTTTCGGTGTTCATCGGTTCTATATGGGAAAATGGATTACTGGAATTCTCTATCTTTTAACGGGCGGACTTTTTATGGTTGGTTATCTTTATGATTATTGCACTCTGAACGAACAAATCAGTGCCCAAAATCAAACTCGTGTATCATAATTAAATCATGTACGAACTGGTTTCTTTTAAACCAAGCTCGCAAACGAGCAAAATAAAAATTTATGCTGAAGCTTTTAAAACAAATGAAGAGCTTCGGATCTGCTTCATTATCGAAGATCAGAGTGATCTAGTTTATTGGGAAGATAGCCAAAAAGTTCCTTCTCGTAGGCATGAGCTTTGGAAAGCCACGTGTTTTGAAACTTTCTTTGGTATTGAGGGGAAAGATGCTTACTGGGAACTCAACCTATCGATAGGTGGAAGTTGGAATTTCTATAGTTTTGATGCTTACAGAAACCCTTTAGAGCCTAGAGAAGAGTCAAAGGTGACCAAGATCGGGTTCAATAAAGTCCAAGAAGGTAATGCCATCACCAGGTTGGAAGTAATGATCCCCATTCAAAGTCTTAATCTGCAAGGCAAACTAGAAATTAGTCTGAACTCGGTGATAGAATTTAAGAATAAAGAAAAAGCTTACTTTGCGATCAAGCATGTGGGCGCTAAACCCGATTTTCATCAGAGAGATTCATTCGTATGCAACTTGGTATAGAAGTTCTTCTTCAAGATAAGAAATTATTAAAATATTTAAAAACAAAACGCGTCTCTCTTGTTTGCCATCCGGCATCTGTGGATCATAAGCTCAATCACAGTTTGGATCTCTTGCAGGGCAAAGTGAAGTTAACCTCGGCGTTTGGTCCTCAGCACGGTGCTAAGGGCGACAAGCAAGACAACATGATTGAAACTGCCGATGAAATTCATCCGCATTACAAAATTCCAATTTTCAGTCTTTATGGTGAGGTGAGAAGACCAACCCTTAAGATGATGGATACGTTTGATGTGGTTCTCTATGACCTTCAGGATCTTGGCTGTAGGATTTATACTTTTATCACAACGCTATTTTATATCATGCAAGAGTGTGAAAAATTTCAAAAAGAAATTATCATTCTAGATCGTCCCAATCCCATCGGACGAGGAATTGAAGGTATGATCTTGGAAGAAGGTTATGAAAGTTTTGTTGGTGCAGGTCCGATTCCGATGAGATACGGGCTGACTGTAGGTGAGTTGGCGATGTGGTTTAAAGATCACTTTAAAATGAATGTAAATTTAAAAGTTGTTAAAATGAAAGGCTATTCGCCAACAAAAAAACCAGGTTATGGTTGGCCACAAGATTTGGCCTGGGTAAATCCGAGTCCAAACGCGCAGACACTCACGATGGCAAGAGCTTATACGGGTACAGTGATGATTGAAGGTACTCATCTTTCTGAAGGAAGAGGGACTACAAGAGCCCTAGAAATTATTGGTGCTTCGGACATTGATTTTCCTCAAGTGTTAAAAACTATGGAGACGATGGGGAAAAGTTGGTTGAGGGGCTGTGTCCTTCGCCTTTGTAATTTTGAGCCTACATTTCATAAGCATGAGAAAAAACTTTGCTCGGGAATTCAAATTCATACGGATGATGCTTTCTATAACTCCACTCAATTCAAACCTTACAGAATTGTAAGCTTGATGCTGAAAGCCATCAAAGAAGTACATCCTAACTATGAAATTTTCAGAGACTTCCCTTACGAATATGTAACCGACAAATTGGCCTTTGACGTCATCAATGGCGGCCCTAAGTTGCGTGAGTGGATCGAGAATAGATCTGCTAAGCCTGCGGACTTAGATAAAATCCTCCAAAAAGATGAAAAACGCTGGGCAAAAGAATCTCGCAAGTTTTATTTGTACAAATAAATCTCTTATGATCTCATAAAAGGTACTTTAACGGGGGGATTCTATGATTCGTAATATTTTTGTGGCAGCTGTTGCTGTTCTTTTAACATCTGCATCTTTTGCAGCTAACGTTCAAGAGGGTGCTTTTGTTCTTGATCAAGATAAATCTATTTTGAGATCTATGGCGGTAAATAAGGATTTAACTTTTGACCATCCAAGCATCAATGGATTTGAAGTTTATGGTCCAAAGGGTCTTTATCAATTTTTAAGAAATTCTGGAGTTCAATTTGTTGAGTTGAACAGCTTGCAGTTAATGACAGAGGATGTTCTTGATTATCCATCTCCAGAGCAAATCGAAGCACAACTTAAAGATCTAAATGCGGCCTATCCGCAATTGACTCAATTGATTGAAATCGGTCGTACCAATGATGGACGTCCACTTTTAGTTTTAAAAATTTCTGACAACGCGGCTATCGATGAGACTGAGCCAGAGTTTAAATATATTTCTTCTATGCACGGTGATGAGATCACAGGCCGTGAAGTGATGGTGGCTCTTGCGCAAAAGATCTTAAAAGAATATTCAGTAAATCCAGCTATCAAGCAATTAGTTGATTCTACAGAAATCTACATCATGGCTTCGATGAATCCAGATGGTTCTTATAGAAGACAAAGAGGAAATGCAAACTACGCAGACTTAAATAGAGATTTCCCTGATTTTTCTACCAGCGATAATCAAGACACTCCGGCAGGTCGTGAAATCGAAACTCAACATATTATGAAGTTTCAAAAATCAAGACAGTTTGCTCTTTCTACAAACTTTCACGGTGGTGCAGAAGTAATGAACTATGCTTGGGATACAATTCCAGACAAGCATCCGTTCAATGATCTACTTATTGAAATTGCCTTGGATTACGCAAATAAAGCAACCTACATCAAAAATAACGGTGAATTTGAGAATGGAATCACGAATGGTTACGCTTGGTATGAAGTGAATGGTGGAATGCAAGACTGGAGTTACCATTGGTACAACGATCTTCAGTTCACGGTTGAGCTTTCAACCTCAAAATGGCCATCATACAGCAAAATTCCATACTACATTGAGCAAAACCAAGAGGCATTGATTTCTCAAATTGGTTATATTCATCAAGGTGCTGGATTTAAATTTGATCAATCTGGAATTGATGGAAAAGTTCAAATTTCGAAAATTGAAGGAAATGCTTTGAGAAATCTTGGTATTTACAATTTTAGAAATTCTGAATTCTACAAAGTATTACCAAAAGGTGAATATACGTTTGCAATCAACAGCCAGCAATTGAAAGGTACTAAAAGCATTCAAGTTGCAGTTGAAAAGCAAGACAACAAGTCCATTACTCCAAACTATGTGATTTTATCAGAATAGTCTTTAATGGTTAGATAGAGGATTTAATCTACTAAATTCTTCTTATAACAACAAAAACCCAATCCACCTAGGATTGGGTTTATTTTTATCTGGCGTATTTCTCCTCTGAAAAACGTATCAAAAATATCCAATCTCATTATGATCGATAAATTTTAAAAATACCGTCGAACTTTTTTTCATCTCTTGTATCGATATTGGAATGATCAAAAAACTGTCTAAAGTTTGTAGTTCTATTTTGATTAAAATTGTTGAAATCATGAATAAAACTACAAACATTGCTATAATTAAATGGAAAGAGACTGGGGGAATTTATGAGGAACGTATATAGTCTTGTGCTGGTCCTAGTGTTATCTATAATGACCACTGCTTGCAGCAAGGTCATTGAAGAGACAGCTTCAAAAGAGCTATCTAAATTTGATGTGAATATGTATTCACTCAATAAATTGGTGTGTGATCCATTTGATGGTGGTCCAAGCAATCCTACAGATCCTAATTATGGACGTGGGTTAAAAGCTAACCTCTATTACCTTAGAGACGATCAACCTAGATATCAACACGTTGCTGACTATATCAATAGTGGTATGCGTGCTGATCAGTTCTTATTCTTTACTCAATTGAATGTACCTACTCGTATGTTCAATATTGGTTTTCCAACAGAATCGGGATCTTTAGTAAAAAGAGATGATGGTCAAGTCCTTCAAGAATATTTCGCATTGAGATTATCTTCAGTAATTCATTTAGGCCCAGATGATGAACCGGGTGATTATGAATTAGCAATTCTTTCTGATGACGGCGCGATCATGAGACTAAGAGGTTCAGATGGTCAGTATCAAACCGTAGTGGATAACGACGGTGACCACCCAACTAAAATGGGTTGTGGTAGCACGATCACAATGACTCGTGAAACTCAAAAGCTTATGCAATTTGATTATTACCAAGGTCCTCGCTACCACATTTCAGTGATTCCAATGTGGAGAAAGAAAGTTGCTGGCCAAGCTGCGGAACCACGCTGCGGTCAAAGCGGTAACAATTTATTCTTTAATGAAAACACTTCGGCTCCGCAAGCGGCATACAATGATTTATTGTCGCGTGGTTGGAAGCCACTAGATATGGACAACTACTCTTTACCAGTCAGCACGATCTTCAATCCGTGTGAACCAGGTGTTGCTCCAGTGATTTCTAATTTCACTATGGAAGACAACTTTGATGGAGTGGTGATTGCGAGATGGACAACAGATATTCCTGCTACATCTCAATTGAGATATGTGGATATGACGACAGGTACAGAAGAATTGACTGACGCTGATAACGAATTAAGAACAGAACATGAAGTGGTTGTGATGGCATTGAAGCCGGGTAGACAATACTTATTTCAAGGTGTTTCTATCTCTGACAGTTACGGAAAAACGCTCAGCGCACCAATTACTTTATTATTGAGATAAGTTTACCTCTCTCCTTAAGCCCTCAAGCGAGCCACCGCGAAAACCATGATTGGTTTTCGTGGTTTGGCGTTAAGAAAATCTACTCAATTGTGGGATCGTATTTAGAGGATTCTTTGCACTTAGAGAATTTTTTAGAGAGTTTGAACTTGCTGCTTCTCTCTGGATCGAATGAACACTCAGTTTTATCTAAGTTTTTTCCGCTGATATATCCAAATCTGACTTTATGAAGCATTTTCTGATAGATTACAGATACGTTCTTATGGACCTCTGCAACGACTTCAGCAGGCTTTTGCGGATTTCCTTCAGCATAACCATTCTCACACATTTCATTCTTCCAAGCGTCGACAGGGTCGATTCCTTGGTAGAGGATTCTGTACATTGCAGATAGGTATCCAGTGCGATCTTCGCCAACAGTGCAATGAAAGAATAGATTTCTATCGTTTGATTGAGCAACTTCTCTCATTAGAGTTAAAGCTTCCATTGTTTGTAAACAAGCTGTCTCAAAACTTTCCGCTTCTTTCCATCTGAATGGAATAACTGTGATGTTTTTTCTTTTCATTCCGGCTTTCTCAAGCATCGTGATTTCTTGTTCAGTAGTTTTGTCTTCTAGTTTGCTGTCTTTGAAAACAATCACATCGGTAATGCCGATATTTAGAAGTTCGCTGATATCTTGATAGGTTCTAGGTCGCATTCCGCGAATTAGAGTTCCACTTTTATCCTCAATGATATGTGAGTTTGGAATATTAAGATTTTCCACTTCCGAAGGAAATGGGGACACAAGTGCAAAGGCCGTCGCTAGTTGGAGAAATAAATATATAATCATGACGGGATTAGTATTTTGATTTGCGATGAGAAACAAATGAGCTTTCTACAAATGTAAAAAGCTCTAGTCGAAAAGAATGTAAGCCTTACGCAAGAAGGCTTACAAAGATCAGTGAGTCAGCTTTCTGTACTTGATACGAGTCGGTGTATCGGCTTCTACACCGAGGCGTCGTTTTTTGTCGGCTTCGTAATCTTTGAAGTTACCTTCAAACCATACGACCTGCGAGTTTCCTTCAAACGCCAAGATGTGAGTTGCGATTCTATCTAGGAACCAGCGATCATGGGAAATAACTACCGCACAGCCACCAAAATTTAAAAGTGCTTCTTCGAGCGCTCTTAAAGTGTTCACATCCAAATCATTTGTTGGTTCATCGAGTAAGATAACGTTTCCGCCGCTCTTAAGCATTTTTGCAAGATGCACGCGGTTTCTTTCTCCACCAGAGAGTACGCCAACTTTCTTCTGTTGGTCTGCACCAGAGAAGTTGAATTTCGAAACATACTGCCTTCCGTTAATCTCTTTATTTCCCACCATAATGATTTCGCTATTGTCACAAATTTCTTGGAAAATAGTTTTATCTGCGGCCAAAGAATCACGAGATTGATCCACGTAAGCAAGCTGTACGGTTTCTCCCACTTGGAATGTTCCTGAATCGGGTTTGTCTTTTCCTGTGATCAAATTGAAAAGTGTAGTTTTACCCGCACCGTTTGGTCCGATCACACCTACAATACCACCGCGTGGAAGATTGAATTCGAGATTTTCAAATAATAATTTTTCATCAAACGCTTTGGCAACTTTATTGGCCTTGATAACAACTTCCCCAAGTCGTGGTCCCGGTGGAATGTAGATTTCAAGATCGTTGATTCCTGACTGAATATCTTGATTGAGGAGTTCTTCATAAGCCGTAATACGTGCTTTGGATTTTGTCTGACGAGCTTTCGGATTTTGGCGAACCCATTCCAACTCTCTTTGAAGTTGTTTTTGGCGTTTGCCTTCAGTTTTTTCTTCGCCTTCTAAGCGTTTTTGTTTTTGTTCTAGCCATGAAGAATAGTTTCCTTCCCATGGAATGCCTTTGCTGCGATCAAGCTCTAATATCCACCCCGCAACGTTATCTAAGAAGTAACGATCATGGGTGATGGCCACGACGGTCCCCGGGTATTCATGTAAGAATCTTTCTAACCATGCTACGGATTCCGCATCCAAGTGGTTGGTTGGTTCATCGAGCAATAAGATATCAGGTTTACTGAGTAGCAATTTACAAAGAGCCACGCGTCTTCTTTCTCCACCCGAAAGATGTTTTACTGGAGAATCAGGAGGTGGGCATCTGAGAGCGTCCATGGCGATGGCCAATGTTCTTTCTAAATCCCAAGCATTTGTGGCATCGATTTTATCTTGAAGTGCAGATTGCCTGTTTAAGAGTTTATCCATTTCTTCTGGAGTCATCTCTTCTGCAAACTTTGCCCCGATGGATTCAAATTCAGTCAAGAGATCGGCAATTTCCTTCACGCCTTCGAGTACGTTTTCTTTTACGGTTTTGGTATCATCCAATTGTGGTTCTTGAGCCAGATATCCAACTTTTGTTCCTTCTCTAACGAAAGCCTCGCCGTTGTAGTCTTTATCGAGACCCGCCATGATTTTTAACAGCGTCGATTTCCCCGATCCATTGAGACCTAGAATCCCGATTTTTGCGCCGTCGAAAAATGAAAGGTAGATGTCTTTTAGAATAACTTTTTGATTGTAGGACTTTGTTAAGCCCTTCATTGTATAAATAATTTGTGCCATAGGGTGTAGTTATATTGATCCTAAAGGCTAAAATCAAGCATTTAGTGGGTCAATGGCTATGAAGTACATTGCTTTTGTATAGAAAAAGATAGTTTTTAATAGTATAATCTATTTATTGGGAGATATTATGGCAGCAAAACAATTGGCTACAAAAATAGATGAAAGAATCAAAGAAGCTTTGGATTCACTTTGTGAAGAAAAAGGTCTTAAAATCAATCGCTTTATCGAAGATGCAATTTTGGACAAGTTAGAAGAATACGAAGATGTCGGCGATTTGCGAAAGTTGAGAGCCGAATCTTATCGATCATTTGAAAAAGTTCTTTCGGAGCTCAAAGCCAGTGGAAAAATTTAAAATTGAAATTTCCTCTACAGCAGAGAAGGCTTTAAAAAAAATTCCTAAAAAAGACCTAGTTAGAATTGTAAGTCTCATACAAACACTTGCGATCAATCCTTTTCCTTCGGGTTGCAAAAAACTTTCTGGAGAAGAGGAAACATTCAGGATCAGGCAGGGGAATTACCGGATTATATATGAGATTAGAAAGAATAAACTTTTGATTCTTATTTTAAAAATTGGACACAGAAAAGAAATATATAGATAATTGAATTTGGAGGATAAAAATGGAATTAGGGCCTTTTAGTATTTCTGAGGTTGAATCTGTAAAAGAACTTTTTGAGTCAAAAAAGGTTTCATTTGAGATCTTGATTGATAAGGAAGCAGAAGAGCAGCAGATGGCAGAGTTTAATGCCCAGGCTACACAAGCTCCACGAGCAATGGCAGGAAGACTGGATCTTAAAATTGTATACTTTGAAATCCCTGATGAAGACTTTGAAAAGGTTCAGCATGGCCTTGAAAAGTTCGGCATCATGGCGATGTCTGATGGTTCTTACGAACTTGGTGAAGATTAATAAAAAGGTGCCCTGCACCTTTGTGTGTCGCAATTGCGTTATTTATTATATAAAAGGTACCCCCTGGTTTTCCGTACTGTCGTCGCGTCAATTTAGAATATTTTTCGAATAAAGTTGACTAGCTTTTTGATGGATTAAACGAATTATGTTTTATTATTTTAAGAATCTCTTTTGTTTTTAATTTTATCTTTTTTGCTGTTAATAGAAAGCCTTTATGTACGTCTAAATATCGTTTTATAAATGTGCTTTTCAGTTTTTAAATCTCTCAAATCTTTAAGTTTTAAATATCGTGGTATGTTCTGCTTATTCAAAGGAGATACATATGAACTTAAAACACTTTTCAAATCAAGGCTTACTGGAAAACGTTAAAAAACTTTCTGCTGAAGAAAGAAAAATAACGACAGAAGTTCTTCACCACTTAAGAGAAATCGAGATTAGGAAGCTCCATTTAGAAATGGGTTTTTCTAGTCTTTTTGAGTATTGCTTAAGAGAGCTAAAGTACTCCGAATCTCAAGCATACAGAAGAATTTCTGCGATGAGGTTAATTAGAGATTTTCCTGAAGTGGAAAATAAAATCAAAGAAGGCTCTCTGAGTCTTTCAAATGCAGCAAAGATTCAAACATTCATTAAACAAGCTAAGAAAACTGAAAAACCTTTAAATTCTTTTGAGAAGAAAGAATTGATTGCAAAAATTGAAAATAAATCAGCGAGAGAATGTGATTTAGAGCTAATAAAGATTTCTCCAGAGCCTATTATTACTAGATCTAAAGAAAGAGTATTAACCGCTGAATATACGGAGCTTAAGTTGACCATAAAAAATGATCTTAAAGAGAAGATAGATCATGTTATGAACTTACTTTCTCATCAAAACCCAGACGGAGATTTAAATAAATTATTAGAGCTTATGTGCGATATGGTAATTAAGAAGAAAGATCCTTCTTTTCAACGCAAAGCTTCTATCACGTCGTCGGAAGTGAAGGATACGTTTTTATTAGTGTGATCAAACGAATCTTCAATGCATTTGCTTGATGAAAAAACTAGTGTATATTTTTGATTAATAGAAGTGCTCTTTTGAGCTTGGAGAAAAATGAGTTCTCGGTATTCTTTTTCAAAATTATTTTTGATAGCTGTAGTTTTGCAGATTGTTTGGGGTTTGGTTCCGAGCGCTTCTAACGTGGTCATTTCTGAAATTCCGGTGGAACTTTACATTGCTATTCGTTGGACAATATCTAGCTTATTGTTTTTAGGGTTTTTGTTTTTCACTTCAAAGTGGTTTCCAAAAATGGATAAAAAAACATTTGTGGTAATGTTTCTCGGTATCTTGGGTTACGCGCTTGCTTCTTTCGGAACATTGTATGGATTAAAGATTGGTGGAGTGACTAACTTTGCCCTCATGGGAGCTTTAAATCCCATTATAACTTCAGTCACGGCCATTCTATTTTTAAGAGAAAAGCCGGGAAAGCTTTTTTACTTTGCATTACCTCTGTGTATTTTGGGTCTCATTATGCTTGTTGTTGGTAAGCATGAAATCTCATCTTGGTCGGTGGCATTCTCTAGTTCCATATTGATTATAGGTGCGGCGGTACTTGAGGCTACCGTATTTGTATTTTCTAAAAAGCTAAAGGTGCACTTTACCTCTTTTCAATACTTGGCGATCTCTCAGCTGGCGGCAGCTCTCTTCATGTGGATTTTGCAGCTTGGATTTTTTCAGCAAACCTCTCAAATCAGCAATCTATCGTCCAATGGATGGTGGGCGGCAATCTTTGTATCTGTAGTCGCCTGTGTGCTCTGTTATGCAATTCTTTATTGGTTACTCAATTATGTCGATGGACACAAGCTGGCTTTGTTTGAAGGTATTCATGTAATTTCGGCAGCATTGTTTGGCTGGTATTTCTTTAATGAATCTTTAAATACGCTGATGATTTTTGGCGGATTTGTTTTATTGGCAGGGTTAATTCTGGGGAATTTGAAATCTAAAAATAATAAAACCAAAATGGAAGCGATCGCTTTAGAAAATCTCACTTCTAAGTAGCTTACTTCACCATGCCCTGTTTCATGATGTCGGAAATGGTTCCCATGTTCATCTTATTTAAGAAATTGGAGAAGCTCATCCATACGGCGATGCCGTTGAGGTCGCTGAATTGTGGTGGCATGTAAGTGGGTTTTTCGATTAATCCCATTTTTGAATATTCGTAGAGAACGGGAACATCTTCCAGAGTGACTTTGCCGGCAAATAAGAATGGAATCATTTCTGGTTTTCCAATCCGTATGGCACTTCGAATAAAATTGTATGTTCCAATAAAACCTTTTGAGTAAGAAATGTCTTTGGTGAAGGGAGCTCCGCCTTCAATTACTCCACCACGGAATAATCTATGAGCGTTTTTAAAAGCTTCGATTTCTGTTTGATTGAGGTTTCTAAAATAATCATAAATATGAAGAAAGCTTGCGCCACTCTCAGCCATTTCACAAGCCATCAAGCGATTATTGATTTTTCGAAGTCTATCGGGAGTGCAAACAAAAGTGAAAACTTCCATTAAGAAAGCCAAGCCTTCTTGCACGGCCGTTGTACACGGAGGACCTTTTGATAACCATTTTGCATAAGGTTGATTCATTCCATTGAGAGTTGTTCCCACATGGACCCATCCTTCATGAACTTCGAAAATATCCATATCTCTTTGAGAAAATTTTAACCCACGTTTTATCTTGATGTAATTTGATCCTGCGGCAGCATCTGATAAAATACCATCATCTAATTTTACGGTAACCTCGGTATCACCAAAGTATTTTTTTAATTTTTCGTTGAGAGTTTCAACAACATCTTCGGATGGAATATTTTTTATGTAGCAAACGCCAAGATCTGAATTTTCAATTGAGATTAAAATCTGATTGAGCATCACGCCGGCCTCGATCAATGAGGTTTTGTTATCGATCAATAGATCGTTGGCACTTCCAAAAAGAGCTTTAGAGTATTTATAAAAATCATGAGTGGCGCGACTCATTAGCATGCGGACGACGTCTTCGTACTGCTGGCAATTGCGAATCAACATTTTTGCGATAGGTTCATTTTTTCCAAGAGTTTTTTCAATTCTACTTCTGATCTCTTGAAATTCTTTGATCTTGGCTTCGGCATCAAATTTGAGAGGAATATTGTCGTAATAGTTCTTTCCAATTTTTGGAAGTTCTTTGTAATTTGATTTTTTGAATTTTTCAAAGATATCGTCTTTCCATTTTATGGAATCAAGAATTTGGATAGGCCTTTGTGCTTCAACCAAGGCTTTCGAAAATTCTTCGACTGCTGTAAAAAGTTTTTTGTCGGACATCCTATTACTTTATCGGACAAAACGTAATGAGATTAAGACCAATATCCGGTACAAATTCTCTCTCTATTTTATCCTTAAAAACTGTCATTGAAAGTTCTACGGTTACGGCCACGTCGGCCTCAAAGAGATGCCCACCAAAAGCGTTAAAGTCCGTATCACCAAGCGTAACATGCGAGTGAACTACAGGTTTGCCTTCAAACCATGTGAGGCTTCCAGTGAGGTTTAAGAGTTCTACTTCGCGTTCGAATGTCTCACGATGATACTCTTTTTTATCGAGATGATAGAATCCTAGGTGAGAATTCTTAAGAGCACCTAGTCCGTGATAAAAGGCCCCACCGATTTTTTGATCAACCATAAATTTTTCTAAAAGTGCATGGAGCTTTTCATCTTTGTCGAATTTTAGGTAATATCCGTATTCAGTCTTACGATGTTCCATATATTGTGTAATTCCTATTCATGGTGAGAAATTAAATGACGATCTCGTCTCATAATGTGACACAAACCACTACATTGGTCTAGGAAAAATGCCGATCTATATATATGAAGTTCTTGGTGTATTTACTCTTGTTCAATCTCATTTCTGTGTCATCAATGGCGCAGTTTTCATCTTGGTCATCAAGACAAGGACCGGCTTCACTTAGACAAAAACAAGATAATAACTATCGCGATGTTTGGTCGCTCTCTGATTATTTTGAAACTCAAAGAAAACACAGATTGATGGATCAGTGGCTAGCAATGAACTCATCTTCAAACCCTTTTGAATTCTATCTTGGGGCACAGACAACAACTTATGATGCCATCGTCAAAGAGAATGGCGTTGTTGGTGCAGAGAAAGAATACCGCATGAATCGCGCGCAAGTGGGAGCCTATGCTTCGATCATTGGTTTGGAAGGTGAGTACGCAGATTCTGGCGAAGAATACACCAGTGGAGAAGGATCGATTCATCTAAGACTCTTGGGACGCAACAGCCAAGGAACAAACCTCACAGGATTTTACGGTATTCGTTATAAAAAAGACGAAGCCCTAACAACTAGTGAAGAAAAATTTCAACAGAATTTCTATGGCGGCAGCCTTACGCTCAATCTTACTAAATTTTTTGGTATCATTGGCACTTATAAAAAGTACGAAAAAGATAAATCGGATATCGGGAGTGAACTAGAAAGTGAACGCATGGAAGGAACGTTCTTTATCGACTTTAGATTTGTACGTGTTTATGGAACTTATTTTCAAGAAAAAGAAGATTACACCAACATCGTAATACCAGTTACAAAAGAAATCGAACGCGACGGTATCTTTGGTGGTCTAAAGATATTTTTCTAATTCGATATAATCCGAAAACTGAATTAAATTCAGAATCCGAATTCATTTATAGCCTCAAACTCAAAATAATTAAAAAATAACTGGGATCTAAAAACGCAAAAGAGAGTCTTGCCTTAGCAAGATCCCTTTTGGATGGACTCCTTGGTCTAAACCTAGGAGGTCGCGAATGGAACCTATCAACCATAGGACTATTCGTCAGATTTTGAGTGTTACTTTAATCGTTTTAAGAATTTTGTGGCTTTTGTTGCAAATTTTAAATCAGTTTTAGCAGCTCAAGATAGTATCTTTAAGTGTTCTGGGTCATGGACGGAATTAAAATCCGGACAAGGTTGCTTCTATGGGGAGCTTGCTGGGGTTCTGTCGTAATTCTCAAAAAAGCGTTTTTCGAATTTTTTGAAAGATTCTAAGCGAACCTCGCCGCCCAATTCTTCTTTGAGACGGGCCATCGTTTCTTTTTCTGTGGCACGCATTTTTTCTAATCCGCTTTTAACGAAATCGGGATGAATGTTTTCTTTCTTTTCTGCAAGGTCCTTAACAAGAGCGGCAGAAACGGCGAGAGCCTTTGTGGATCTATCTTCGTCCAATCGCCATGTTTTAAGCAAATACAATGTGGCGGCTTTTGACCAAGCTTCTTGGTAAGTTGCATCAGTATATAAGGTTGTGAAGTCTTTTGTGTAAATCACAGCATCTACATAATTACTTTTGAGTTCTGTTTCCTGTGGAGGATTAAACTTTCTCTTTTCTAATTCTACCTTTGTATTATTAATGGCGTTTGCAACCATTCTTTCGATAGGTGAATTACCATCCATATGCTCGAGAGCTTTTTCTCCACCAATGGCTGCAAATATTCCCAAGGCTAATCCAAGCATCAAAGATGTTGTTCTCTCTCTTGTTCTCGTAGAGATTCTACCTTTCGCTTTGCCATCAATCACTTTATTTGCAGAGGCTTGCCCGGAATTTCCAATAACTTCTTGAAAGACTTGATCCAACTCTGAACGTTTGGATTTCCAATCATCATTCATAGCCACAGTAGGGCATAGGGACTCTACTTGCAGAAGAATTTCTTTGGCCATTTGAGTTTTTTTACTCATTATCTCATCAATCAATTCTTTTTCGAATTTTTTGATGGCTTCAGCTGTTTGGAGCTTCAGTTGATTTGTTCGGTCTGTTTCTTTTTGGGTGATTTGTGCTTTTTCTTCTTCTATCTTTGCTTTCAAAGCTTGAAGTTGCGAGCTCATCTCTTTTTCTTTGTCTTCTTTTTCTTGTTTCATCGCGCTTAATGCCAGAGTCAGCTTCTCAGAGTCATTCTTGTTCTTAGACAAAGTCTTTTCCTGCTCTGCCAACTCTTTTTTCATAAGTTCTATGTGAGATAGCATATTTTTTTCATCAGATTTGATTTTTTCGTAATTCGATTTTCTAGCCTCGTGGTCATCTTGTTGGGATTTGATCTCTCTTTTTAATTCAGCAAGATTTTTGTCAGCTTTAAGCTTTTCTTCCTCAGCTGCTTGGATGTCTTCACGAACTCTAGAGGTTTTTGCTTTTAATGAATCCAATTGCGTTAAGGCAGCGGTCTTTTCTTTTTCAATTTTTTCATATGTAGCCTTCAAAAGTTCTTGGCCCTTCTTTTCGATAATTTCATCAGCTTCAGATAATCTTTTTGTTTTAATCATCTGCCCTTGAGCTTCAGAGTCTTTTAGAATTTCAATACATTTTTCTTCAGTGGATTTACGAAGTTCTCTAGCATCTTTTTCAGCTTGGTCTCTTAGGGTTTGGGTTTGTGCGCGAGTTTCTTGCAGAAGTTTTAAACTTTCTTCTCTCGCTTCTTCAAATATTTTTTGAGCTTCTACATTTGCAGCTTTTAGACGTTCTTGAAAATGCTTTTCTGCATTTTGCTCAGTTTCTATAGCATGTTTGTAGGCACTTTGTGCTTTCGATTCAGCTTGAAGTTCCGCTTTGTGTAAAATTTGAAGAGCTTGCTTGTTGGCTTCAATCAGAGATTTATCTGATTCCTTTTGCAAACTCGGTGGGACAAATTGCGCAGCCAGAGGTTGAGACAGTGGATCGGCGACTAAGGTTTTCGCCATAGGGGTTTTTGGAGATTCTGGTAATTGTGGAAGGGAAGTGGGCATTGTAAGCTTTTTCTCTTCAATACTTACTCGGATTGTTGGCCCGTCTTCACCCAACTGAATAACATCTTCCGACTCAAATGGAAAAATTGTTTTTACTGGAAGTCTTTTGCCTTGCTTATAAGTTCCATTAGAAGATCCAATATCTTCAAAAAATAGTTTATGATTTTCAGTAGTTATTTTTAAATGGTGACGACTCACCTGAGGGTGAAGGACGTTGACATCACTGTTCGCGTGACGTCCGATGACGAAGCTCTCCATCTTGACTTTTTTATGAGTCGTAGTTCCATCAATCGTGATGGTCACTTGAATGGATGGCTTTGTGTCTCCCACTTTAATTCCTTCTTATGAAACCTTGAATGGACGAGTTTTCGTCAGTTCACGGCCTCTAGTTTGAGTGCCCAATTCTGTATTGATAGAATCTTCTGCTAAGGCTTCTAATGGATCACGATTTTCATCAAACGCCGCATCCATTAATGGGAAATTGTTGTTGTCGCTTCTGTACCATAAAAGATCTAATGAACTCTCAAAGCGATCTACCATCGAAACATAAGCTCTCTCCGGAGAAAATAGAACAT
This sequence comes from Bdellovibrionota bacterium, assembly GCA_040386775.1. Lineage (NCBI taxonomy): Bacteria > Pseudomonadati > Bdellovibrionota > Bdellovibrionota bacterium. Next base: position 125,252 of record JAZKEU010000013.1, read on the forward strand.
TCACTACGTGAGCCATCAACGAGAATACAATTCCTGCGATAGAGGTCTTCATCGCAAATGAAATTTCATATAGGAAGCGATCCATAATGTTTTTTGTAGCGTCGATATCTTGTAAGTTCATTCCTCCTAAGCCCTCAAGGCCCCCAGCAATACCAATGAATGTACCCAAAATACCACCGATGACAAAAAGACCTGGCAGGATATTAATAAGGTCGTTCAATCCTGTGATGGGAATGATGCCAAACACTCTATTGAAGCATGGATTATGGTGGAACGTAGCCTTTGTGATGTTTAATAATTTTGGATTGCTTTCATTCCATTTTAAAAATTTCAATTGCTTTAAAATATCTCTCACTAGCCATGCACAGCCTTGTTTTACCAGAAATATACGGTCGCTTGTTTTCATTACGCCATCATTTTTGCGACGATTCGTTCTATCACGCACGGCAAAGGCTTCATAAAAGCTTTTTTCTAGCAGTTTTTTAGAGAGAGCGTAGAAAGAGACATTTTTTACGGCACCGGGAACTTCTGCATCGATAAATTTATTCACACGTTTTTCAAATTCTCTTGAAAACCACTCGTGTCTTTTTACGGTGTACCAAACTAATGTTCTGAACATTACGCCGAATACAAATACAACGGCCATTGCATAGGGCAAGCCGAGAATAAAATATTCTGCAAAGAGTTTAGTTGTCATAGGGCCTTCTCCTCTTAACCTTTGGTAGCGCGCTTTAGATATCTAAACGCGTGCTAAAATTTACTTACCATCCACACTGAAGCGTACGATCACGCGTTGAGCCTTGCGGCAATCATTCACGCGACAGAATTCCGCTGCAGATGCAATATTTCTATCTTTAACTTTTAAAACGTCGAGGAAGCTTCTTCCAGACACCTTCATAAGAGACATCAACTCTTGCTGATTTGTAAAACCAGAAGCTTTTCCGTCTACGATATGTTGGAAGATTGCGTTCGCGCGTTTGTAACTCAAATCCATATTGTATTTAAGAGCAGCCTTGTCTTCAGGCTTTGTGCTCTTGGGATCGATGAATCGACCTTGATAGGTTGGCGAAGCAAACCCAATAATTTCTACATTTGAAATTTTACTTGCCACTTTAGGATTGCCAAATAAAGACTTAGAATAAATTGGCATTGCTCTTTCAATCACGTTCTTCATTTCAGGTTTTAGATTTGCTGAGTTACTATCAAAGTAAGCATCACCAAAATCCAAAACCACGTCGCCAGTTCCCATATCCACGTCGGCTTTGATTCCAGCTTTCGCAAATCCAGCTTTGATTTCTTTAGCTACGGCTTTTCTAGTATCAATTTCTTCTTTGGCTTTTGCGAGATCGCCTTCCGTAGATTTCAACTGACCTTTTAGACCGGCAACTTTTCCTTGGAGTTCTGCTGCTTTCTTGCCAGCTTCCGCACGGAACTGAGCTTCTTTTGCGGCTCTAGCAGCGGCTTCTTCTTTGGTTTGTGAAAGCTCCGCCTGCGTTCCGGCAAGAGCAGAATTCAACTGATTCAACTCTTGGTTCGCCTGAGCCAATTGTTGATTGTACTGTTGATTTGTAGATTGAAGAGCTGCTAAACGTTGTTCATTCTGCGCTTTAATAGTCTGAACTTGTTTATTGTAGGCAGTCTTCGTCATTTTATTTTTCTTATAAGCAAATTGAAGCTCTTTCATTTTCTTTTCAAGGGCAGCCTTGTTGGCAGCGATTTGACGATTTCCTTCTTCTATCAATTGAGTCTTTTGAGAAATGTCAGATTTCAATGTACCGATATCTTTTTGTTGTTCGTCAATTTGTGTATCTTGATCTGTAATGATTTCGTTTCTTGTCACGATTCTAGATTTTGCTACTTTGTTAGCATTCAAAATATTACGAACCATCTGTTGATATTTATTCAGAGCTTGAGCTTTCTTTCCATTCTCAGTAGCTTCGTTAGCCAAGCGATCTTTTTCTGATTTGGCTTCTTCTTGGAGAAGAGTCAACTTGTCCATAAGATCTTGATATTCTTGCTGTTCGTCTTTGGCGGCGGTGTCCATGTAGTTTTTCTTCACAGACTCGTACATCTTCAATTGATTTTCTAATTCCTCAACGCGAGTAGAAAGTTTTTGATTGTCAGATTGGCTTTTGATTGCATCTGTTCCAGTGCGTAAACTTGCCATCACGTACAGCAATAAAAAAATTGTACTCAAACCCAAAAATAAATCTGAGTACGATGTCCAAAAACTATCATTGCCTTCGGAGTTTTTATTTTTTTCGTAATTAAATGCCATATTTAACCCTTTACACGTCAAATTGCTTATCGACGGATATAAAGGGGATTTAAATACTTGAAGAATTCTATTGGACTTACGTTGAGTGAATTTCTAAAAATTTAAAGGGAACACAAGACAAAGGTGCGGAAAGGTGCCAGCCTACTTGTGTTTCGCAGCTGCTAAATGCAGTTAATTTTTAGTATGACAATCGTTATTAGAAATTGTGTTCACGTAGGTATTGATTTGTTCCGCGTTAATAAAAGTAGGATCATCGGGAAATATACACAACAAGGTGTTTGTTTTTAAAGCCCAAATTTGATCCTGAACAAGGCCGCTCACCATGGTGACAGTTCCGTGAAAGAATTTTCTAGCTCCGTGAGTAGCATCCACGTAATCATCAGTACCATTAAAAACAGCCTGTCCAATATACGTGTTAGATATTATGGTTCCTGTGCCTACGCAGGCAGTTCCTGAGTAAGTCATGTTTCCGGAATTTTGCGATACGGTTGTACTATTGACATTCGCGATTTGATAGAAATTTTTTGTAGATGAAGTGGAACTCAATTGAACGCAGTTGCCTTGTATCCACAGTCCATGGAGTGGCGTAAGACTTTGTAGTGCGCCGGCCCCGTTATTTCCACCGTTGTTACCATTTCCACCGGATCCTCCACCTGAACAGTTAACAAATAGCAAGCTAGTGAGGGCCAACATACCTACAGTTAAAAAAATACTTACTGATTTATATGAAAATTTATTTCGTATTGAACCCATCATCAACTCCAATGTATTTGTATGCCAATAGATCGGCTTACATTGAGAAAATCTTGAGTTCTTTTAGCGGTGTTGTCTAGTGAATTTAGAGTGAAAATCAGGGAAAGCCGCTTCTACATTAGGCATCTCGTTTATGATGTTTAAAATGTCTAAAGATTGTCCAGTAGATTTAAAATTGCTATCCGCCACCTCAAAAATATACTGCGGCTTTATAAGCTTATTCTTATTTTGCTTCACTTTCACTAAAGATATGCCAAGATTATTTGCTATGCTTGTAATTTGCTTAGAGTTTAATGGTTCATTAAAACGGATTGTAATCAAACCGGTAAAAAACGATAGGCTCTCTGCAGGAATTCCCTCTTCTACTTTTCTCAATCCATAAGAAGAATGTTCGATTTCACCGTTTCTTTGCATTTGTTGGATAGTTTTTAAGAAGGGTCTAAGCTCTTTTTCACTGCTGACTTCCATAACATATACAATCTTTCCGCTATCTAAAGCTTTTTGCTGAGAAAACTCGTCTATTCCAAGGCGCTTTGCAAGCTTATTTAGCGGTTCCATAGAGACAAAAGAAATCGCATTTCTTGCGATTTGTACTTGGTTGGTTCTTTCTTTTTCAATCTGGTAAGTTACAGAATTGGAATCTAACCTAAACAAAGTCGCACAATAGCTCGCAGCATTAGCGACATTATGATATGTAAAAACACTGCTCATTAGAGAAACGAATATAAAAAGTTTTAACATAGCCATTTTCCTTTATGCTTACGCGTATATTGAGAATGGGCATAATAGCATATATTTTAGGCGGTTAACAGAGCTTCATGTTGAAACTCTAGAGGCGCGAGCAATAGAGTATTTTTTATATAATCTGTACAATATGCTTACACTTTTAAATTTCTTGATAGGTGCTTGGCTAGTGTTGACAAATATCTAGCCCATCATCGTATATTATCAACATGGATAAATTTGTCGTATCGTCTGATGATTGTTTGATTCTCAAAGCTCTTAAGGATTCCAAATCTTTGCGTGAGGCGGCTCAGCTTCTGGGTTGTGACCCTGCGGGATTGGCTAGGCGTGTGCAGCATATTTCTAGTAAGCATGGATTTGTTCAGAAGGTGAATAATCGTTGGCAAATTACCTCACGAGGTATGGATTTGGTCGCTTGGACGGAATCGAGTATTTTGAGTCAGAAAAAAATATTTTCTTCAAACGATAGTCTCCGCATTGCAAGTACAATGTGGTTTGGTGAAGAAGTTCTTATTCCTAATTTATCAAAACTCAAAGATTTTTTTAATGAAGATATATCTGTATCCCTATCTGTCCCCGATGAGGGATTCGAGTTGTCGCTGGTCAGTGGAAATGTTGATTTTGTTGTTGCCTGCCACCCCCCAGAAAATCCAGAGATTGCTCACAAACAAATAACGGAAGAAAAATGGATACTGATAGCGCCGGTATCTTGGAAAAAAAACATAAAATCAAAAAGCGAAAATATTTTAGAGTTTCTAAAAGACAAACCTTTTATTAGTCACCGTGATATCAATGTGGATTTATTTTTATCTGGTGCTGCAATCAAAAAATCAGACATCAGCATTAATAATCTTATCGGTATTCGATCGGCTGTCTGCGCGAATTTAGGGTGGAGCTTAGTTCCTAAAATCTTGGTTGATCGTCATTTGAAAAATAATGAATTGATCGAAATCCCTTATGAAATACCAACTCAAGACAGAAAAGTTTGCGTTTGGTGGCTTAGAAATCGCGATGGTTTAAAACGACAATCCAGTAAAATTTCATCTTGGATCGAAGAAGTCTGTCCATAAATTAAATTCAAACGAGCTCTTCTATGCTTTTGATTGTTTCGAGAAGTGAATTGTAGTCTTGGGATTGCATAAGAATTCTTCCAAAATCTTCACCAGAGCCCTCTCGTTTTTTTACTGTCATTCCTGATTTTAAACCAGATTGTATATCCACCAGATTTGGATCTTGTAAAAGAGAAGCATAATCCGGTTCTCTTTCGACAACACCCTCTCCAGGATGTAGAATCCAAACAGCGGCGTGGCAATTTGATTTGGCTTTTACCGAAGGTGCCTTGCCACATTCGATGTCGATGAGAGTTTTCCATGGTGAAAATCCATAGCAGAGTTCGATCAACTTCATAATGTATCCACCCGGAGGTCTAATGGCGATTTCTCCAAAGAGAATATTTTTTTCAGTCAAGTAGTACTCAACGTGAGCAATACCATTTTTGATTCCAAAGGTTTTGATAATTTGCGAGTTGAATTTTGAAAGTTTATCTTTAGAAATTTCATCGAGTTTTGCAGGAACAATATTGCATACGTGGTGAGTATGATAGTCTGTTGTATTTGAAAAAATAATCTCGCCATTGCAAACAAAACTTTCAACGCTGTACTCTTTTCCTTTAATGTATTTTTCGGCTAGCATATTGGGTTTCATTTCAGAAAGGCCATCAATGCTATTGGCGATCACAAGACCGCGACTGCCCGAGCTGTCTCGCTCTTTTAGAACAATAGGAAATCCAAATTTCTGTGCTAACTCTTCAGGAGTTGTGGCTTCATCAATCAAAATAAAATCTGTAATCGGGATATGATGCTTTCTGGCATGATTTTTCATTTCAAATTTGTCGTGGCAAAGATTGAATTTTTCTAGATCAGCTTTTTTTGAAAGGGATTTTTTAAGAATTTGTTGAGCAATAGGAATTGATTTTTCTGTGAGAGGTATAATGGCATCGAAGGACATGTTTTTAAACATGTCATAGTTTCCATTAAAAACCATTTCTGAATATTTTTTTGACCCAAATGATTTAGTCGAGAATTTTGGTTTTTTTAAATTTAGAACATAAGTTTCAAATCCCAATTCAACTGCTTTTTGAATAGGGTCGAGCCTCTTTCCAACAAATAAAATCGATTTACCGCTCTTCAATATTAAATTCTCGCTGTTCACTTTGTTCTTCGGTGTACACAGAAAAATAAATTCTACCGATTTCGCGGCCATCTGTCGTCTCTATTTGTACACGCCAGTCTCCGGGCTGGTATTTGGACTTGTACGTAAACCCTCGAAAGCCATCCTCTCTGCCGCCAGAGATCGTCATTGGAATCAAATCCCATGTTGTCCAGCCTTGAATTGGATCATCATGCATCCATCGAATATTCACTTGATCAGAAAATCTTGCTGGCGAATAAATATTTGTGAAGAAGTAAATGTTATCACCGAATTGGGCCTCAAAAGCTTGATCACCGTTTTGCCAGAATTTCCAGATAGGCTTTTGGTGGTACAAAAGATACTTCCCATCTTTTTTTTCTACGTTGTGATAAATTCCCATGTATTTAGCGGAGAGCGGAACGGGCGGAATCCATCCGGCAAAATAAAATAATATAAAAGCAGATTGGACCACTACCATTGGCATGAACAGCTGCTTTTGAATGAATACTTTTTCAATATCTCTGGGAAGAATTTTTTTAAATAAAAAGTACGCACAGCCAATTGTTGATAACACAGCAAGCGCAAAAGGAATCAGCCCAATGAAACCCAAAATTGTTGGATAGAGCATAGAGAAGAAAGCATTCAAACAAAGAATGAACATCCCAAACTTTAGCCAGTGACCAGCACTCTGAACCCTCGACATTTCGTTGGCTATGAGAATTGCGCCAATGATAATAATAAAAACAAAAGAACTCAGCAGTGATGAGCTTTTAAAATAAAAAATAGAATACAGACTTAAGAGTGAACCAAACAAAAAGTGTACAACGAGCTGACGGTACTCCCAAATTTTGGTAAGCTTCGCAGGAATTTGAATTTTCTGAAATGAATTTAGAACATCATAATAAAGAATCATTCCAATGATTGTCAGATAGGCAACCTGTTGAAAGATTGCAAAAAGATCATCGGGGTCAGAAAGTGTGACGAGATCAAATAAAAATCCGCCCACGAAAAATGCAATCATCAAATGAGCTTCATGCTTGTTGTATAATTCAGAAAATTTAGATTTTAAGTGCGCAGGTTTATAATAATTTTCCATATGTAGAGGGTTCCATTTTTGTAGGTGTAGGGCAATTGTTGAGTATGATGTATAAATGAATTTTTTTTCATATAGTTTAGTAAAATCAATATGCTTAATGCAACGCGCATTAGTTGAATTCTGCCCCTCAATAAAACTATATTCAGTTGAACTGTTTAACAAACTGAAAGGAATCACTATCATGAAACTTTACGTAAAAAAATCGTTAGGTGTTTTTGCTCTAGTAGCTGTATTAGCAACTTCAATGACTGCATGTTTAAAAGATAAAACTGCTGAAACAACAACTGAAGAAACTGCTGTAGAGCAAACTGCTCCAACAGAAGGTCAACCAACAGAAGCGCCTCCTGCTGATGCTGGAACAACTCAATCTAACTAATTTTATTTAGTCATAGACTAGAGATAGATCTAAAAAACGCAAGCCATGGGGAAATCCTGAGACTTGCGTTTTTTTTTGTGCTAGCTTTTGTAGTATTGCATATCACTAACTACAAACTTAATCGGGGGATTAATGAGCTTTTACTGGCATAAAAACTATCCAAAAGGTATTCCAGAGCAAATCGACGTCAATCAGTACTCATCCATCGTTCAAGTTATAGAAGAATCCTGCAAAAAATTTAGTAACCTTAAAAGCTTCACAAATATGGGCGAAAGTCTAACTTTTGACCGAGTCAATAAGCTCAGTGATGATTTCGCATCGTTTCTTCAACACGAGCTGAAACTAAAAAAAGGTGATCGTATAGCGATTCAAATGCCGAACTGTCTTCAATATCCCATCGCTCTCTTTGGCGCATTGAAGGCAGGACTGATCGTAGTGAACACAAATCCTCTCTACACAGTAAAAGAAATGGATCATCAATTTAAAGATTCCGGCATTAAGGCCATCGTGATCTTTGCGAATTTTGCCGTGAACCTAGAAAAAATTCTCCCCAATTTCCCTCACATCAATATCGTTGTGACAGAACTTGGAGATATGTTTAAGCCTGTTAAAAAACTACTAGTGAACTCAGTTGTAAAAAACGTAAAGAAAATGGTTCCTGCTTACAGTCTTCCGGGTGCATATAGCTTTGCTGAAACACTGTCTATTGGTGCAAAAAAGAAATATCAAAAAGTAGATATCAAATCTGATGAAGTGGCTTTCCTTCAATACACGGGAGGAACTACCGGAGTCTCTAAAGGCGCAATCCTTACAAATAAAAATATTATTGCGAATATGCTCCAGGCAAAAGAATGGATGTCTCCACTTTTAAGAGACGGCGAAGAGGTGATCATTACGGCGCTTCCGCTTTATCATATTTTTTCTCTTACAGTGAATTGCTTAATTATGATGTCTAAGGGCGGAGAGAATGTTCTTATTACAAATCCAAAAGATATTCCTGGATTCATTAAAGAATTAAAAAAGCACAAGTTCACAGTCATGACAGGTGTGAATACGCTCTTCAATGCTCTGATGAATAATCCTAAGTTTTCTGAAATTAATTTTAAGAGTGTAAAGCTCTCTGTGGCGGGAGCTACGGCTCTGCAAAAAGCAGTTGCAGAAAAATGGAAACAAAAAACCGGAACTACTGTTATAGAAGGTTATGGATTAACTGAGGCATCTCCAATTGTGTGTTGCAACCCTGTTGGAGGTGGCGACCAAATAGGAACCATCGGAATGCCAGTCCCATCAACGGAAGTAAAGCTTTTGGATGATGACGGGAAAGAAGTTAAAGAGGGCGAGCCAGGAGAGCTTTGTGTAAAAGGTCCGCAAGTGATGCAAGGTTATTGGAATCGTCCGGATGAAACTGATAAAGTGATCAAAAATGGCTGGTTGCACACGGGCGATATTGCAGTTTCTGATTCTTCCGGGTTCTTTAAAATTGTAGATCGCAAAAAAGATATGATTCTTGTTTCTGGATTTAATGTTTATCCAAATGAGATCGAAGATGTAGTGGCAAGTCATCCAGGAGTTCTGGAGGTCGCGGCTGTTGGAATTCCAGATGAACATTCTGGTGAAGCCGTAAAACTTTTTATCGTGAAGAAAGATCCAAATCTAAAAGAACAAGATGTTTTGGATTTCTGTAAAGATAAGCTTACAAATTACAAGCGTCCAAAATCTATTGAATGGCGCAAAGAATTGCCAAAAACAAATGTAGGTAAGATTTTAAGAAGAGAACTTAGAGGATAATCTTGCCTCTTTCTTAATCGAACAGGATTTCATGAAGCTCTCAGTTATTGTACTCATTCTGTTTTGTACTATGAATCTCTTTGCTGCAGAGTCTGAGATGCAAAGACGCGATCATGTGATCGTGTCTTTGATTGCTGATCACGATCAAATTTCTTCCAATCAAGACTTTAAAGTTGGCTTAAAATTCATTATCGAAAAGGGCTGGCACATTTATTGGAAAAATCCTGGGGACTCAGGTACAGCCCCCAAAATTAAATGGGAACAATCTAAAGTCCAAATTTCCAGCTTCAGCTGGCCGACCCCACATATATTTCACATCGAGCCTCTGGCAAACTACGGTTATGAAAAAGAAGTTATTTTTCCAATGGAGGTTAAGTTTTCTGGAAATAATTTTCAACTTGCAGGTGAGGCTTCGTGGTTGGTTTGTAAGATTGAATGCATTCCCGGAAAAGCACAGCTGAAACTCACAATTCCAGTGGGCGAAGAGGAGATATCTTTTTCTGACTCAAAAGAAATCGAAAAATATCTTTCGTTAAAAGCCATCGCTACCAATGACATCAAGCTTTCGCTTGATCAAGATGCCTCGACATTCAAATTAAAATTCTCCTCTGAAGACATGGATTTAAAGTCTTTCGAAAAAGCTTATTTTTTTCCTAATGATGGGACATACATTGCCCACGCAGCTCCACAGGAAATGTCCACTGATAAAAACCACATTGAGCTCACTATCAAAAAGAGTGATTCACTGACAGAAAATCCTGAATTCATTGATGGAGTTTTAGCATTAGAGAAAAAAGGTGAACCAAGACTATCTTTTGAAGTTTCTAGTGAAGCTAAAGGAGCAGGTCTCTCTCTTTGGATGGCTCTGGCATTTGCCTTCTTAGGAGGATTGATTTTAAACCTTATGCCGTGTGTATTTCCGGTGATCTCTATTAAAATTTTAGGTTTTGTAGATTCAAGTCAAAAAACGAATACAGAAATTTCTAATCACGGGTGGGCTTATACTGCAGGAGTTCTGCTTTCGTTTTTGATTTTGAGTGGTGCTCTTTTAATTTTAAGATCACTCGGACAAAGTCTAGGCTGGGGATTCCAATTGCAATCGCCATATTTTGTAATTTTCATGATGGTTTTATTTTTTCTTATTGCTCTTAATCTCTGGGGAGTGTTTGAAATTGGGGAAAACCTAGCGGGCGTTGGGAACAAAGTTTCCAGACAAAAAGGCTATGGAGGTTCCTTCTTTACAGGAATTCTTGCGACACTTGTTGCAACTCCGTGTACGGCTCCTTTTATGGGTTCGGCACTTGGATTTGCAATTACACTTCCGCCAATTCAATCCGTATTTATTTTTTTGATGTTGGGATTTGGAATGGCGGTCCCATATTTAATATTGAGTTACTTTCCTTCTTGGATTCGAAAACTTCCTAAGCCAGGTCCGTGGATGATCACATTCAAAAAAATCTTAGCAATACCAATGTTATTGACGGTGGTGTGGCTGGGGTGGGTGCTGTCACTGCAACTTCAGAGCCCGGAAAACATAAAAAATGAAGGAGCCTGGATTTCTTATTCTGAAACTGAACTTCAAAAGTTACGGGATGAAGGGGCTCCTGTATTTGTGGATTTCACTGCGGCGTGGTGCATAACTTGCCAGGTGAACAAGAAAGTTGTTCTTAATACTGACAAAATTCAATTGGCTTTCAAAGAGGCAGGCGTTGTGCTTATGAAAGCGGACTGGACCAATCAAGATCCTGTAATCACAAAGGCTTTGGCAGCATTTGATAGAAACAGTGTTCCTCTTTACATTTTATATACAAAAAACAAGGATGATAAGCCCCTTGTCCTGCCCGAGATTCTTACAGATGATATTGTGCTAAATAGTCTCAAGAAACTTTAACAAATCTGGGATTGATCTTTACCATAAGCAACTCTAGAATTTTACACAAATAGAAGGAGACATTATTATGATCAAATTAAGCGCACTGCTATTATCGCTATTTATGGCTACTGTATCGTTTGCAGCAAAGGTTGGAGAAAAGGCTCCAGACTTTAAAGTTTCAGATATGAACGGTAAGACTGTTCAGTTGGCAGATTTCAAAGGAAAATTCGTAGTTCTTGAGTGGATGAACGAAGGCTGTCCTTTTGTTAAAAAACATTATGAATCAAACAATATGCAAAAGCTTCAGAAAGAATACACTGGCAAAAATGTTGCGTGGCTGACAGTTGCTTCTTCACAAAAAGGCAAACAAGGTCACTGGACTCCAGAGCAAGCTCAAACGAAAGCAAAAGAGTGGAATATGGCTCCAACTGCAATTCTACTGGATGAGGGCGCTAAAATGGGCAAGGCTTACGGAGCAAAAGTTACTCCGCACATGTTCGTTATCAATCCAGAGGGTGTTCTGGTTTACAACGGAGCTATTGATGACAATGATTCTTCAGACGCTGCGGATATTCCTAAATCTACAAACTATGTAGATCTAGCCCTTAAAGAATCTCTTGCAGGAAAACCTGTTAAAGTTTCAACTTCTAAGCCTTATGGTTGTGGAGTTAAGTTTTAAGTTATATTATCGTAGCTTATGAAATCTGGAGCTTCTAATACGCCGGACGTATTGCAAAATTCTAAAGACGCGCCGGCGTTACCCAATAAACCTGTAAAATTCGTTCTTCATTTTCTTAGTTTTTATAAATGGAGTCTCGCTCTCATGTTCTTGTTAGAAATGGGACAAGCTGCTTGCCAAATCATGATTCCTTACGCCATCAAAAAACTAATCGATGTGCATACACTTCAAAATTTAGATCCCAATGGGTCAATCTTTGTTCAGTACAAAGATCCTCTGATTCTTTTTGTTTGTTTAAGTTTAGGAATTTTAATTTTCAGCAGAGCCAGCGGCGCAATGCTGGTGATAATTGGGCCTACCCTGAGAAGGCGTGTAAAAGTGAATCTTTATCACTATCTTCAATATCATTCTCAAAGATTTTTCTCTTCGCATTTTTCGGGGTCACTATCAAATCGTATCAACGAAGTATCGATGAGTGTGAATCACTCGACATGGACAATTCTTTTTGATTTCTGGCCAATCATCGTTACCTTCTCCTTCTCGCTTTACTTATTGTTGAATGCGCACGTGGGATTGGGAATGTTTTTGGGTGGATGGATTTTATTCTACATCACGGTGTCGTATTTCTTGGCTCGTAAATGCCGTGAGTACGCCAAGAACTATGCAGAAGCTCGCAGTACAGTCAGTGGAAAGATTGTGGATGCTGTCACCAACATCATGAACACGAAGCTCTTTACGCAACTTGATTTTGAAAGAAATCATCTTGGAAATCATTTAAACAACGAAGTCGACCTAGCAAGAAAAACTTTTTGGTTTATGGAAAAGATGAGATGGTTTCAGTTTGTCTCAACGCTTGTTCTACAAGTTGCAATGATCCTTTACAGTCTAACAGTATGGCAAAAAAGTGAAATCACGGTAGGTGAGTTTTCGATGATTGCCTCGCTCTCACTTTTGATCATTAACGATGCTAGAGGATTAAGCCGTAGATTCCTGGAATTTTTTGAATACATTGGGAACGTCACAGACGGCGTGAGAATTATGATTGTTTCACATGATATTGTGGACAGCGACAATGCGACAGTAATTAAGGTGCCAGATGGTCAAATCGAATTCAAAAACGTAGGTTTTGAATATTCTGAAGGGAAAAAAGTATTTGAAGATCTCAGCGTAAAAATTCCCGCGGGACAGAAAGTGGGCTTAGTCGGATTTTCAGGATCCGGAAAGTCTACTTTTTTAAATTTAATTTTAAGATTTTATGAAATCAATAAAGGTGAAATCCTTATTGATAATCAGAATATCAGCAAGGTGACTCAGGATTCTTTGAGAGCAGATGTGAGCGTGATTCCGCAGGAACCAATGTTATTTCACAGATCACTGATGGAGAATATTCGTTATGGTAGAATCAAAGCTACCGACGAAGAAGTGATCAAGGCTTCAAAAGATGCTCACGCTCATGATTTTATTGTAGAAAAGCCCCTACAATATAAATCTCTAGTTGGTGAGAGAGGGATTAAGCTCTCTGGCGGACAAAGACAAAGAATCGCGATTGCTAGAGCATTTTTAAAGAATGCTCCTATACTTTTAATGGATGAGGCAACATCATCACTGGATTCCTTTACTGAAAAATTAATTCAAGTGAGTTTAAAAAAATTAATGAAAAATCGAACGGTACTTGTGATTGCACATAGGCTCTCGACAATTTCGCAACTTGATAGAATTATTGTTTTTCACGAAGGTAAAATCATTGAAGATGGAAATCATGATGAGCTCATTGCACTCGGTGGTCACTACTCGAAGATGTGGAATATGCAAGCGGGGGGCTTCTTGCCGTCCAGTTTTGATGAAGAAAAAGAATCTGATGATAAGGAAGAAGCGCCGCTGATGGGTTAGATGCTATGCAGCGGTGTCTTTAAAGATAAAATACGCTGCACCTGCCAAACACAGTGAAGCATACATAAAATTCTTTGATATAGGCGTTTTCATATAAAGTACCGCAAAGCCTGCAAACACAATCATTGTGATGATTTCTTGAATTACTTTAAGTTGAGGTAAAGTGAAGTAGTTTATACCTGTTCTATTGGCCGGGACTTGAAAGACGTATTCAGCAAATGCAATTAACCAGCTCACAAGGATTGCAATATAGAGTGGCTTTTCTTTTAAATTCTTTAAATGACCATACCAAGCAAAGGTCATAAACAAGTTTGAAATCAGTAGTAAACCTATGGTCTTTATCATAAAATAACATTGTCCTTTTCACGAAGTGAATGATTACTCAATCGTAAAGAATAAATAAGGAAAATCAAAATGAAATTCTTAAAATACATCACTTTCTCGCTCTCGCTCTCGCTATTTTCTTTCGACGTTCAGGCTGAAGAATTAAAAGTTGGAGCTCCAGCCCCCATCGTTATGGGAATCAATCAAGATGGGAAATCTGTTGATTTTGCCAAAGCCTATAAAACCAACAAGTATGTTCTCGTATACTTCTACCCAAAGGCAGATACACCAGGATGTACGGCTCAGGCCAATTCACTAAGAGATGCTTACGAAGCACTTCATGATAAAAAAGGAATGGCAATTTTTGGGGTCAGTGCGGATGAAGTGGCAATTCAAAAAGATTTCCAAAAGAAATACAAGCTGCCCTTTGATTTGATTGCCGATGACAAAAAAACAGTCATCAACGCTTTTGGTGTGCCAACGACGATGGGATTTGCCAAGAGACAGGCTTTCCTCATCAAAGAAGGCAAAGTGGCTTGGTTAGATAAGAATGCATCCACTAAGGAACAAGCAGATGATATTTTAAAATTCCTGAAAAATGAATCAGGTGAGAGCGAGAAATAATATGTCAAATCCATTCATCAATAGAGAAGTCGGTCCTTTCAACTCAATCCCATTTGATAAAATTCAAATCGAACACTTTATTCCTGCTCTAAAGAAAGGAATCGAAGAGGGTCATATAAATCTTAAAAAAATTAAAGAAGAAAAAAAACCTAATTTCCAAAACACCATTTTTGCCTTAGAAAATGTTTCGGAGTTATTGGACACGGTTTCTACGGTATACTTTAATCTTCATGGCTCCGAGGCAAAAACCGAACTTGCTGATCTGGCTCCTGAAGTTTCGGCATTATGTTCGAATTTTAGCAGTGATATATTTTTGGATCCAGATCTCTTCAAGCAAGTAAAAGTCGTTTACGAATCAAAAGAAAATCTAGATGCCGAACAAAAGAAACTTTTAGAAAACACATACAAATCTTTTGTGCGTAACGGTGCGCTATTGGATCAATCTCAGAAGGAAACTTTAAGGAAAATAGACGAGGAGCTATCACAGCTCAGTCCAAAATTTTCGGACAATGTTTTAAAATCAACGAATAGTTTCCAGTTCCAAATTACTGATGAATCAAAACTAGAAGGTTTGCCGGCTCCAGTAAGAACCGCTGCCAAAGAAGCAGCGGAAGAAAAAAAATTATCTAACACTTGGCTATTTACGCTGGATGCTCCTAGCTTTATTCCTTACATGAAATATGCAAAAGACAGAGCGGGAAGAGAGTTGATGTGGAAAGCCTACGGTTCTCGCTGCGTAGAGGATCAATACAGCAATAAAGAAGTGATCAAGAGTACACTTGAACTTAAAATGAAAAGATCAAAGCTTTTGGGTTTTAATACTTATGCGGATTACGTTCTTGAAGAAAGAATGGCACAAAAACCTAAAAAAGTGATTCAATTCCTCGAGGATCTCCTGTTGGCTTCAAAGCCCGCAGCCTTAAGAGATCTTGATGAAGTAAAAGAATTTGCTGCTACCAAGGATAAACTTAACGACCTAAAGCCTTGGGATTTTTCTTATTACTCGGAGCAATTGCAAAAAGAAAAATATGATTTTGATGAGCAATTATTAAAACCATTTTTTTCTATTGATAAAACCATTCAAGGTGTATTTGATGTAGCTTCAAAACTCTATCAATTGAAGTTTACACCAAATACAAATGTTTCTGTTTATCATCCCGATGTGAAGGTTTATGAAGTTCATGATTCAAGGACCAATGATTATATTGGTCTTTTCTATTGCGACTTCTTTCCGCGACCAACAAAAAAATCTGGTGCCTGGATGACAGACTATAAGAAACAAGGTTTAAATCCTCAAGGCAAAATGGATGTTCCGCATGTGAGCATCGTTTGTAATTTTACAAAACCTTCAAAGGATGAGCCATCACTTTTAACTTTTGATGAAGTAGCGACTCTGTTCCATGAATTTGGTCATGCCTTGCACGCGCTATTGTCGAAGTGCACATACAAGTCTCTTTCTGGAACAAACGTGTATTGGGATTTTGTAGAATTGCCTTCTCAATTTATGGAAAATTTCCTTTTAGAAAAAGAAGTGTTAGATCTTTTTGCTGTTCACTATAAAACAGGTGAAAAGATTCCTGTGGATCTTATTGAAAAACTTAAAAAAACTTCGAAGTTCCAGGCAGGTTATTTCTGTTTAAGACAATTGAATTTTGCGCTCTTAGATATGAACTGGTATACGCTTGAGAATACAGATGGACTTGATGTTATAAAGTTTGAAAACGAAGCAACAGCGGAAACAAGACTCTTTGATTCCACGCCGGGAATAAATTTTTCTTGCAGTTTTTCGCATATTTTTGCGGGCGGATATTCTGCAGGTTATTACTCTTACAAATGGGCGGAAGTTTTGGATGCAGATGCCTTTGAGTTTTTCAAAGAAAAAGGCCTTTTTAACCCAGACGTTTCGCGAGCTTTTAAGGAAAATATTTTATCTCGAGGTGGGACTGAGCACCCGATGGAGCTGTACAAAAAATTCCGCGGAAGAGAGCCTGATCCAAAGGCATTATTACGCAGAGATGGACTGATTTAAATTCGAAATTTAGATCGTTGGTCCAGTGACAAAACTTTGAGATTTCACTACAATTAAATTTGTGGAATTCAACAAGTTACAGCTCGTATTGTTATTGTCTTTTTTCAGCCTCAATTCTTGGGGTGCGCCGCCTAGTGATTATGCACGTTATGAGCTTAGCCCTGACAAAGAATGGATATATAAAAGAGCTAAAGACTACTATATTGGTGAGTATGGTTTTAACACTGAACAAGAGTGTAAGGGGCCTAGATGTTTAAAGCCTCAAACAAAGATCACTTGTTCTAAATATTCATACATAGATTATGGCTCGAGTGGAAAAATTCAATTTTGTCACATAAATAGGATTGAAGAACCCAGCGGCAAAGCGCGAAAAGCTGGTAACAATTTGCTAGTTGCTACGGGATATATTGAACTGGATGAAAATGGGAAATTTAAGAGATATATACCGGGACTCCCAAGCAATAGAGTTTTTAGAAAAAAAATTCCGATACCCAGCGAATGTGCTGACAATTGTGGGCCGGTGCTGAAACCCGAGCCTAAAGCAGATGGTGTGCTTTCGGGCATAAATATTGTGAGAGAGATAGCAGATAGATTATTGCAAAAACCTTCCATAAGGATACCTCAGGGACCGGAATTGTCCGCAGCTGAAAAAAAACAGATTGGTGATAGAATGGCAGCGAAACTCCAGTACAAAGGTGGATTCAATGCTATGTGCTCTGCCTTCATTCAAAAAAATGGTGAATTAGGACCTCTCGGGAAGAAATTCATTCAAGCGATGAAGAAGGTGGGTTGGCAATATTTTGATGGGGGCCCTTTATCGATAGATTATTCTTCGGTGTGCCCTAACTATAAAAATTTTAGCAATGCAAAAAAAGAATATTTGCAAGCTTGGTTCGGAGCTTCCATGGCACAAGAAGAGTCTTCGTGTAATCCGAATGAAAGCGCAAAAGGTGCCAATGATATCGCAGATGGTTTATTCCAGATGGAGTTCAGTGCTCAGCAAAGAAAAGCTGCAGGTAGAAATCCTAAATTTTGCCCGCATACAGGTATTGATTCAAAAGACATTACTTTTCAAATGGAATGCACAGCTTCTATATTAAAAGATATCAATGCAAAGCAGAACAGAGGTTTGACATATAGAAGTGGATATTGGGATAAATTACGAGGAACAAATGTGTGGACATGGACACGAAAAAAAACTGGAAAAAAACATACAGTTGTGCCAGAGATATCTTGGCATATAATGGACTTCCCTGGATGTGGAGCTACGAAACCAAAATCAGCTCCTAAAACACCAGTGCTAGCTAAACCAAAGCCGAAGGCTAAATGAGAGAAAATTTTATGAAATACATTTTAATCTTATCTTTATTTTTGAACGCACAAAATCTTTTTGCCAAAGAAGAAATGAAGTTTGAGTTTTATCAAACTCCAAACACAGACTCTGAGCTTTCTCCAGACCCGGCGGAACCTTCTAAAGTAAAAAAAGATTTCTTAAAGACCACCGGCATTAAGTTGGGTAAATATGTACAAATTGAAAATTCGGACCCAAGTTGCCTTCAAGGTGAATTGGCGGTGATTGATCTTACAGACAGAGTAACGCTTATGTTAGGGTCAAAACCGATAGCTCAATCTCTTGGGAAAAAGAAATACGAAGAAAAAGAGCGTGATTGCACAATGACGTTTGATACGACTTATACTGAGACAGAGATCAATGAAACTAGAGAAAAAATTTGCAAAAAAGAGAAGATGGTATTAAAGACCAACGTCAAGTTTTCTGGCGATAAGCTATCATACTCTACGATCATCAAAAAAAATGGCAAAATCACTAATGAATTCGAGTGTGATCTAAGATTAGACGTGCCCGCAGAACAACAAAATTTCTAGACCAGAATTATCCATTTCCTCTCCATTGGTCTAGTCATTAATCCAGCCCATAAACCGATAAATTTATCGTGAAATTCAAACAGTTGTACATCATCATTTTAGGTCTAGTAGTTTCGTCAAATGTTATGGCTCAAGAGGCTTCTGTTGAAGGTAGTCCGAGTGTAGAAGTTGCGGCACCGCCCAAGGCAACCCCTTCTTATCCAGAGCCAGCAACTATTACTCTTCAAGCTCCAAAAGATTACTATAGAAAATCTTACGGTTACAATACCAAGCAAACATGTTCGGGAACAATGTGTTTACCGACAGGCTCGGAAGTGGGCTGTTCTTACAGTTATCAAAGTGGTGGGATTCTAGGGACTCAAGTTCAGATCTGTAATCTTAAAAATATTAAAAAAGCAGATGGTACTATTGAAGATGTTTCTAAAAAGAATTTTATGATGGTTACCGGGATAATTGATGCTAACGGTGGATTCAGCGGAACGCTGCCAGATAAAGAAGTTTTATTGGTTAAGCGTTCGTGGGGAAGATGGAAACAAAAAACTTTTGAACCAGCGGCACAACCAACACCCGGAACGGCACAAGATCCTCAGGGCATGAACGCTGGAGTGTGCGCACCCGGCGTAGATTGTCCGACAGAGACAAATAAATGTGAAGGCATGAGTGAGCTGGATAATTTAATCTGTATGACAGATGGATTTAAAAATGTACCAACGCCTGAAGCGACTCCTGAGCCAGAAGTCATAGACTATTCATTTGATCGCGAGAAAATTGGACAGGCATTTAATAGACAACCTTATGGAAAAGTTTGCGAAGGATTTATTAATAAAGAGGGCAATCTTGGCGCGTGGGGAAAAGCGGGCGTTGAAGAATTTAAAAAAGTATGCAATGAGTGTTTCTTTGGTGAGAAGAGTATCGATGTTAAAGATATTTGCCCAAAGTTCAAAAATTTCTCTCAAACACAAAAAGAATACTTTTGGGCTTGGACATTGGCATCAATGGCTTATCCAGAATCGACCTGCAGAGTGCAAGTTCGAGTCAAGGGTACGAAAGTGAGAGGCCATCAAGAATACGCAGTAGGAATACTTCAATTAGAAGAATCAAGTAGAAGAAGAAGGGGTCGTGGGCATGAGTGCCAGCCGAAAGCAAAGGAATCACTTTATACTCCACGCTTCCAATTTAGGTGTGCAGCCTCTATAATTCAGGATACGAGATATGATGAAGGCCGACCGCTTTGGGGCAGTGCCAACCAATATTGGCAAAAGTTAAGAGGCCTTGGCGGAGAAGGTGGAAGAATTTCAAAATATATAAGTCAATTTCCAGGGTGTCGTTAGGAGTAACTATGAAAAACGTATTTATTTTGTTTACATTGATGTTGAGTTTATCGGTTCACGCTCAGGAAACTAAGAAAAAACCTATGGCTAAGCCGGCAGTTAAAGCCAAGGTAGCGATGCCTGTATCTAATAATGAAACTAGACAAGTGGATACTGTACGCAAAGAAGTATTAAAACCTTCGAAGTTGCAAAAACAATTTGTCGAAGCCACTGGAATCGTAACAGGAGAATACACTGCTGATGCGAATTCAGATGAATGCGATTCGGGCAATCTTAAAATAATTGATTACGGAGATGATTTGGATTTGTTCTACGCGGGCAGCTCAATTATTGTCGGAATTGGAAAAGATAAAGTCGAAGAAAAATACTCGGATTGTAAAAGAACGTTTAGAAGTAAATACACGGGAAATATTATCGAGGAAGTCAGTGAAGAAGTTTGTGCGAAAGAAAAAACAGTAGTTACAACTACGCTTGTTTTGGAGAAAGATAAAATTTCTTATACAGTAAGCAGTATTTTAAATGATACAGAACCAGAAGTTTTAAAATGCTCCGCAACTTACCAAAAAGATGTACCCAAAAAATAATCTTTCTAAAGCTCCCCACTCAAAATCAAATCCACAACCTTTGGGACCTCGGTACTTGCGGGCCCAATAAAGTGTTTATCAAATTCCTGTGAAATATTTGTTCCTTGATTATTGATTTCAATTCTTAGACAGTTTGATGGTGTCTGTGCAACAAAGCCCGCTGCTGGGTAAACGTGACCCGAAGTTCCTATGGATATAAAGATATCACACAAAGATAAGGCTTCGTAGATCTGCTCCATGTAAAGCGGCATCTCACCAAACCAAACGATGTGAGGTCGCAAGAGGTTGGGCTCTTTACAGTCGGGACATAGAGATTCGCTATCAAGATCCTCCGGCCATTCGTAAACGCTTTGATCTTTCTGACAACTGACTTTCTGAAGTTCTCCATGCATATGAATAAGATTTTTATGTCCTATGCGGTCGTGAAGATTATCAACGTTCTGAGTAACCAATAGAAAATTTGCACCAAAGTGATCTTCTAATTTTTTTAAAGCTTCATGGGCGCTATTGGGTTTGAGTTGAGGCTCTTTAAGTTGCCGGCGTCTCAAATTATAAAATTCGTAAACAAGCTTTGGGTTTCGATAAAAGCCCTCTGAGGAGGCCACGTCTTCAATCCGATGGTTTTCCCATAAGCCATTACTATCTCTAAAGGTTTTGATCCCGCTCTCTGCTGATATCCCCGCGCCTGTAAGGACTACAATGTTCTTCATAAAATCATTCTAACATTTTCTATTTATGTTAAAACAAAAAAATATGGCTGAGAGATTTGAATCCTTCGTGAAAGGACTGACATTCAAGGGTTTAGGAGTTGTTTCCCACCCTAATGGACAAGTGTTCTTTGTGCGCGGTGCTTGGCCAGGCGATGAAGGATTATTTGAAGTCGAGTCTCTGGAAAAAACCTACGGATATGCAAAGATCGTAGAGCTCACTAAGAAATCAGAACACAGAAGAGAAGTACCGTGTCCACATCTGGGTTTCGAAGCGGGCAAGTGCGGAGGATGTCCTTGGATGATTGCCACGTATCCAGCGCAGCTCAAAGAAAAAGATCATTTGGTAGAATATCTCCTGGAAAGAGCTTCGGTTCTTACAGACAAAACAAAAATAAAACCAATTATAGGTTCACCAAAAGAATTTTCATATCGAAATCGTGCGCAGTTTAAAACAGATGGAAATGTTGTCGGATATGTATCATCACAAACAAGCGAACTTGCTCCCATCGAAGATTGTTTAGTCTTATCTGATAAGAACCGAGCTTCATTGAAAAACATTCGCGCAAAACTTCCCAATAAAGAATGGATTCCAGACAAAAAATGGAATTGGAATTTCATAGATGTGAATGAGTCTTCCGAAGAAGCTATTTTAAACAAAAGAAAACCTTTCAAGCAAGCCAACGATGAACAAAATGAAAATATGAAGATTTGGTTCAGAAATATTTTAAAAAATTTGGATAAAAGCCAAAACGTATTGGAACTCTTTTGTGGTTCTGGAAATTTCACCGAAGCATTATCGCAAAGCGGATTTAAAAAAATCTTGGCCACGGAAATGAGCGAAGATTCTATCCAAGAATTAAAATCTAAAAATTTAGCAAACGTCGAAGCAATCAAAGAAGATCTCTACAAGCCCCAGTCATGGAAGAGACTTAAGAAAATGATGCCAGAGCCCAAAATTCTATTCTTAGATCCGCCAAGAGAAGGATTTTCAGAGATTCATTCTTTCTTAAAAGAATTCAAATCCATCGAGCATATTATTTATGTGTCTTGTGATCTAAGTACTTATGCAAATGATGTGAAGAAATTAAGAGGGCAGATGTTTGAGCTTGTAGAAATCCAGCCTCTCGACCAATTTCCACAAACTCCACATATTGAGATCCTAAGTTACCTCACTAGGATTTCGCTTTAAAATTAGAAGATTAAAATTTTGCTATCAACGCCGTTGAGAATAACGAATCTGTCTTGTGTGCCGCCGCAGGCATATTGTCGTACTTCACAAGATAAGCTGTCTTAATTGAAAAAGTACTATCTAGAGAGGCGTTGATGGAAGCTTCACCGTTCACATTGTAGTCATCTGTTTCATCCAAGTTGGGAAGATACTCTACCCAGAGTTTAGAGCTAAATGTGGGAGTCCATTTTTTCTCGGATTCGATATACGCTCTGATAAAATCAAAATTTTTATCAACTCCAGTGATATATTCTTCTGTAGTATATCTATAGCCGAGTTCCGTGAATGTGTAATAGTCTTCTTTTTTCGCAACATAATATTTCGCACCTAGATCGGAATTGAATCTTCTATCGATTCCGGCTTTCTTGTCACTTTCAATATTTTGACCAAGGAAGATTCCAAGTTTTTCGGAGAGGTCTCTTTCAATTCTTAAGCCTACATCCCATTTTTCATAGGAAGTTGTAGTGTTGGTAGCATTGTCTCTAGATTCGTTACTGAGATACGAACCATTTAATTTTGCTAAGTAAGCATCGAATTTGTATGAAGTGATATTTTTAATTAGGTAAGAGGACGATCTTGTGTTGCCGTTGGATGAAACGATACCGGCTTCAGCTTCAGCCTTCCAAGGTTTTTCGTCCACGGGTGCTGCTGCGTCTTGCGCGTAAGCTCCAACCGAAAAAATGAAAAGTGAAAGCGCGATGAGAATAATGTTTTTCATAGTAATGCTCCTATATGTGTGAATGGAAAGTATTAAGCTTAAAAGCCAGAATAAAGTCAATTTTACCTAGAAAAAATTAACGCTGAGCCGCGTTTATTAGAAGGTCTTTTTATGTATTGATTTCCCTCTTAATTGATAGAAACATAACCAATACAACACCAAATAATCACATTGCAAAAGCAGTGCATTTCCGGGAGAAAAATATGATTTCATTCATTACAGCGTTGTTGCTGGTTCTAAATGTTCACGCAAGTCCAGAGACCGATGCCATCAAAGCACAATCCGGTTGCTACAAAGTAGATTTCAATTTTGAAGAAACTGAAAAAACCGATCCAAATTATCCGATTTCATCAAAGCCCTATCATGAGTGGGGAATTGAGTGGGTAGAATTAGATTATTTTTCTGAAAACGAAGTTCATCTTCAGCACATCCTCGTAACGCCGCAAGGACCATTGAAGCATTGGAGACAAGAGTGGCAGCGAAATCCAACGCAAATGATGTCATTTGCTGGGAACAACACTTGGACGACGGGTCCAATCTCAAAGCCGATTGAAAATCTGTGGCTTCAAAAAGTTTATCAAGTGGATGATTCTCCAAGATACGAGTGCGCTGCTCCTTGGAATATCTCTGCAGAGAATTCTTCATGGTATTGCAAGGCGTGGAGCCCGCTTCCACGTAGAGAGTTTTCACAAAGAAATGATTATAATATTTTGGACCGAGGAAATCTTGTAGTTCTTAATACAAAAGGTTGGGTGCACCACCAAAAGAACGACAAAGTTTTAACGACTCCAGAGAAAACAGAAATTATTGCAAAAGAAAAAGGCGCAAATAAGTACGAAAAAATCGACGACAGTGAATGTGCCGCTGCAAAGACATACTGGAAAGAGAACAAGCAAATTTGGCATGATATCCAAGCTACTTGGAAAGATATATACACTCATCATCCAGATTTAAAACTCAAATCACAAATTGATGGCAAAGTTCTTTGGATGCACCTCTTTGAATTGGCAGATGCATATGCTAAAAAAACAGAATATGACTCAAAAGTACTTCAAAAAGAAGCGCACGATGTGATCCATAATTTTATGGATGGTCATAAAAATTAAATAAGAAAATAGGAGTAAAAAATGGCTAAAGAATTTATTGAATTTCTAAAAACCTACGGAATTATCGGACTTGCAATCGCTGTGATTATTGGCGGAAAATTAAATGAATTAGTAGGATCATTTGTGAATGATCTTTTAATGCCATTAATTTTTGCTCCTGCACTAAGAGCCGCAAACGTAGATAACATCAGACTCCTCAACTACAACGGCATTTTATACGGAAAATTCCTAGGAGCCTTGCTCGATTTCGGCATCGTTGCCCTGGTGGTTTTCTTGATCGCAAAGTACTTATTCAAAGAAGAAAAAGTAGTAAAAAAATAATGGTGAGCTAAAAATAATGGTGAGCCGCACCTTTTCCAAAGATTTGCGTCA
>JAZKEU010000014.1 GCA_040386775.1 Bdellovibrionota bacterium
TTTCAGAATTGATTCGTTTGAAATTCTGTTGCGCCTGATAAAGCTCGCTCAAAATATTTCTATTCTCTTCTTCCTTCTGAATATAGTCTTGTCTGCCTTTTTCATAGACGCTGACTGAATTGTCAGCCTGGGCTCTCAAGCTCAATGTTAGAAGAAGAATCAACAGCATCAAGTTTCTCCCCGAGAATAATTTGATGTCCGTGTCCAGCCGGTGTTTAGCTTATGAATACAGAGGTAAGATACAAAAGCACCGACAAACGCCGAAAATATAAGAAGTGATAAAACTTCAATAACTCCAAAGAATTCGAACAAGTCATTAAGGCCAAGGTAAATCATTTTTGAAATAAAAAATTCATTTTGCACGGTCAATATAAAGTAGCTCATGACCAATGCTGAAATTCCCGCCATCAGAGAAATCAAAGCACCTTCAAAAATATAAGGAGCCTGAATCATTCTTGAAGTGGCACCACAGAGCTCATAAATTTCAATTTCGTCACGCCTTCTCACGATCACCGCGTAAACTGTAAAGCCAATCACAAATAGAGATCCTAAAATAAGAATTCCAGAAATTGCCCATCCAATATTTTTGATTGACCCGACAAATATAGAAAAATTTTCTACCCATTCTTGGCCGTAAGAAACATCCTCAACTCCAGGTACCGTTTCCACTTTATTAGATATTTTTTTAAAATCTGATAAATTTCCTCCTGGCAACAGAGAGGCCACAAAACTTGAAGGAACAATGTTGAGGAATTCTTTTTCCCCGGCAAATTCCGGAATGTATCTCGACATTTTAGAGAAGAATTGGCTTGCAGCATCCTTTTGTGTGACGAAGTGAACGTCTTTGAAGTAATTCAAATCCACGAGTTCTTTTTTGATCTTCTCTACTTCATCTGTTCCGAGATTGTCTTTGAGAAAGATATTCATTTCAATATTTGAACCCCAAGAAACCAGTATTCTTTCCATATTGCTAAAGAACAGGTAGATAGAGAAAATGATCGTGAATGTGCCCGTCAAGACAACAAGTGCACCTGTTTGAATCAACGGATGATGTTTCCAAGAGCGGAAAAAGTGTGTTAACAAGCCCTTCATGTCTCCACCAGCATTCCGTCCTTGATGATGACGTGCTTTTTGTCTTTCCTTTTTACGATTTCATGATCATGAGTTGCGACGAACAGTGTGGTTCCTTGTTTATTGATTCTTTCAAATAAATCCATAATTTCATTACTGAGCTTGGGATCTAAATTTCCTGTCGGTTCATCGGCGATTAGAATATCTGGCTGATGAATCAGTGCCCTTGCAATAGCTACTCTCTGTTTTTCTCCGCCCGAAATTTGCTCCGGAAAATAATCATGACGGTCTTTAAGGCCAACAAGATCTAGAATTTCTAAAACTCTATTTTTCGAAATACTTGATTTCAAACCCAGAATCTTCAGTGGTAATTCTACATTTTCCAGGAGAGAATAATCTTTTAAGAGTTTAAAATCTTGAAAGACCATTCCAATTTTTCTTCTAAAAAATGGAACCTCTTTTGCCGAAATTTCATCCAAGCGATAATTCGCAACTTGAATTTTTCCAGAAGTTGGTTTGTCATGGGCAGAAAGCAGTTTAAATAACGTTGTTTTTCCCGCGCCACTCGGCCCCGTGATAAAAACAAAGTCACCTTTTTCTATATCGATATTTACGTTTTTAAGGGCGTGAATTGGCCCTGCATACGTTTTGTAAACGTGATGAAAATGTATCATCCTTTAAGTGTAGCAATCACACGGGAATTTGACCAGAAAGTAGGTGGTCTAGAATTTTTTGGTGCTGTTCTCTCATGGCAAGACGAATGGCTTGCTCGTCACTGATGGGACCAAAAGGCAACACGGTTCCATAAGCTGTTTTGATGCTATTTACGACAGCTCCATTTTTAAACACTCTAGTTATAATATATGGGTTCTCTTTTCCCCAATCTTCCGTTTGAACGTGAATATGGGAAGAGCCAATATTTAAATCTGAGTTAAAACCCTTAAGCATGCCCTCTTTTTTAACTGTCTCATTTTGAGAAGTCTATTGTTTTCTATAATATATCAAGACTTTTAGCCGATAAGTAGAAGTATGAAAATCACACATTTTGTATCTACATCATGGCTAATTTTACCATTAGCACTTACAACTTCTTGTACGGACATTATTAAATCTGCCCCTACAAATACTGTAGCAGAGACATCTTATTGCACGACGAACGCAACTTTTTCAACTT
The DNA here is from genome assembly GCA_040386775.1 of Bdellovibrionota bacterium. Lineage (NCBI taxonomy): Bacteria > Pseudomonadati > Bdellovibrionota > Bdellovibrionota bacterium. Next base: position 2,246 of record JAZKEU010000014.1, read on the forward strand.
CTTACACTATTGAAGGAAATGCGTATTACAGAAAAAGAAATTTTACAGTCGCGGGCTTAGGCGCAATTTCCGGAAACATGGCAATTCGCAGAGCAGAGGTTCAAGTTCTCAATGCTGCCGGGACAATTGTGCAATGTACAGAAACAGATGCTTCGGGATATTATACTTTTGATATTCCTGATGATGGCAGCACTTATACCGTCAAAGTTCTTTCTAGATCATACAATGCATTTAATAAAGTTAGCGTGCTCGGAAATCCAACAACAAATATTCCTTATTCTATCACCACGACATTTGTAGCAGATGCCAATAAAACCTTAGCAAATCTAGTCGCTCATGCAGACACTTCCTTGGACTCAACCCTCAGAGGCGGGGCTTTTAATATTCTAGATCAAATTTATTTGGCCAACGATTATTTACTGAACAACACGAGCGTTGGTGCATTTACTGTGGATCATAAAGTGCAAGCTTATTGGACAAAAGGTGTTAACCCTGTCACTTACTTTGGCGGCGACCCTGACTCTGGAGTGAGTTTTTATATTCCTGGCGAAGATCAGCTTTATATTCTTGGAGGAATTGACGGTGACGTCACAGTTCAAGATACGGATCACTTCGACAACTCAGTCATCATTCATGAATACGGACATTTTTTAGAAGATAATTATTCTGCTTCTGATTCTCCAGGCGGAACTCACTACGGTCTTTTTGTAATTGATCCAAGACTTGCCTGGAGCGAAGGCTTTTCAACTTATTTTGCATCTCGAGTGACGGGCGATCCAATCTACAGAGACACTGTCGGAATCGGCGGCGGCTATGGTTATTATTATGATATGGAAAATAATTTGAATGAAGACAACGATCCTCAAGATATGCCAACCGCAGGACAATTAGGAGAAGGTGGATTTAGAGAATTAGCCGTATCAAGAATGTTATGGGCAACAACGGATGCCCCAGTCTCTATGCCTTTCTCTGAACTATGGGATGCCTACGTTGGAGATTTCCAAAGTACTCTTCCATTTAGAGAAATGAGTTTATTCTTGAAAGCACAAGCCGACAATGCAGGAACAAATATATCTTCTCTGCTCGATGATGATGATAAAGAAATGACAGCGACAAGAGCTCACTATGGAGTTCGAGATAACTCTGGAACTGCAAACGTGGCCGGAGCAGCAGCATGCAGATGGACGATTCAAGCTTCGGCGAAAATTCCAATCTCAGGAAATGTTTTTGATAGATCAAATCAATTTTACTCTAATGACTTTTATTACTTCTATCATGGCGGCGGTACTCTGAGCGTAACTCTGGACTACGATGTTACCGGAACAACTGCCGCAGATCTTGATTTGTACGTTTATAAAGACGGGTATACTTTCGGCGTAGGAAACGATCTTCTTACTTATAGCAATAAAGAAAAAGGTGTTGGCGTGGGCGAAGAAGATGGTTTTGAAACCATCAGTATCTCAGCGCCAGCCGGACCCTATATAATCAACGTAATGTACTATAATGATGGAGCTGGAAGTCCCGCGACCGTTTATAATATTGATACTGCTGGCAACTTAATATGTAGGTAAAATATGATTAAAGATATAAAAGGCAAATACAACATTTCAATAATTCTCACAGCGATGACTTTCATCTTCCTCTATAATATTGGAGCGATGGAAGAAGAAATTTTTTCGCAAAATATATCAGAGAATAAAAAGCCTGTATTTTTTGATCGCCTACCAACAAGTGTAAAAAAAATAAAACAACATATAAATATCGACATCGATTATGAAAAACTACCGACAAGAAATGAAATTCGTCTCATTGGTCGAGTGAATACTGCACATATAAAATCTGAAACCATTGATTACAAATGGACTCTCATCGATAATCTCAAACACAGAAAAGGTGCTGTTCAAGGAAAACTCAACTTAAGAGATTCCAACGAAATCACAATTGATGTAGCCATCAAGGATATGAACAAAAAAATCAATGTAAGACTAGAAGCCTACGTTCATGGCAAGAAAATTAAAATCGGCAGCGTACAAAACTTCAGTTACGATCCCGCATCCGAAGGAATCACCATTGAAGCCGCCGCCGAAGAAAAACTACACTCAAAATCATTATCTTCCGAAAACGTACCCAAAGAAAAACTCCTAGAAAAAGAACTCTTCGCCCCAAGAAAAAAAGCACTCCAACAATAAAAGGTACCCCCTAGTTTTGCGTACTGACTATGCGTCATAAAATAATTAAATCATTTTTTATGACGCATAGTC
>JAZKEU010000015.1:0-100015 GCA_040386775.1 Bdellovibrionota bacterium
CAAACAGAATTCAATCCAAGAAAGGATACGAGGCTCGAACAAAATATCTAGATGCTTTCAACAGCTATCTTAAAACCCTAAAACTTCAGACTTAAAAGAAATCCCTACCAAGGAAAACGATTCTAAATCAATACTACAAATCCATTTTGTAGAGAATAGCAGAGCAGATGCAAGGCTGCACATTGCAACCTGGACACTCGAAGGGATGATCTATGCTCTGTTGAATGTAGAATTTATCGACTTGCTTTACGGGGGAAAATCCGATTTTTTCGAAAACTCTATTCGAAGTGTGTTTGAGGCCACTGACCCAAGAAACTCCTACGACAACATCGCATTTTTGGTTTTTGACCCACTCTAATCTTTTTTGGCTCATGAGTTTTCCAATGCCTTTTCCTTGATAGGATTCATGAGTGCACATCGTAGAAAAGGATCCTACTTTTTTATTTTTGAAAAGCTCATTGATGTTTGGCGCGAAAGGGAGATAGTAATCGTAATTTGTGATCAACTGAGCAATGGAAATGCCAATGAGTTGGGATTTATCAAAGGCAGCTATCACGTAGCTGTCGGGATCTTCAGTTCTAACAGTGAGATAATCTGGAGGAAATAAATCTCTTCCTTGAGTGCGATTTAAGAGTTCAATGCCCTCAGGGAAATGATTAGAATCTTTGGTTGTGAGTTGTCGGATGGTAATATCCATTGAATTCTCATTTTTTATTTTGCGCCAGTTGTTGATCCACCAGCGGAGTTTATTTTTGGCGTAATAGAAGTGCCGCTCGCCTGCATAGTGTTGATATCCTCCAAAAGTGAACAGTCCATTGCTAGTCTTGCCCCGGCATCGATCATGCTTTCTAAGCCTTCCATATTCGTAAACTTAATAAGTTCACGATTGGAATTTGTTATTGTCACGGGCGTTTGTACTCCGAAAGACTTGAAAAGGATAAACTTGTCTCCGATTTGTTTCACTTTTTGTGTGACTTGGCGGAGAGCTACGGGATCTTTGCTGAGATCATACTTTAGCATTCTCATTGAAAAAATAGCTTCTGTGGCAGATGTTCTTTCAATAAGTTTTACATTGGTGACAATTGCTTTGACGAGATTTGTTTGGCCATCCACGCGGCCTTGAGCACTTCTAATTTCTGTACTGAAAAGACTCTTGAGCCTTTGGCCGCAACCATTTGCTACAAGGTTTTCGATAAGACGTTGATTGTTGTCAAATCCGCAAGTTTCTCCTGCGAGTAAATCAAAGGCTGGTACGAGGGCTTTGTTTTTTCTACTTTGAGTACAGCCATTCATTTGCGCGCTTGCTGCGGTTCTTCTTTCACGAGCGGCGGTAGCATTGGAAGTAGGAGCTGTCGCAAGTTCTGAATCGGCAGTTTCGGCAACGAGGTTTTTATTGTAAGTATCTAGGGCGGCAATTTTGATATGCAACTCTTCAGTTACGCTCGTCATTCTCTTTGCGAGGAACTTACAACCATCTTTGGTATTCGATGCAGAGGTTGATTTACAAAGTTGTGCAAAATCCAATGCAATGGTCTTGACCATTTTTTCATATTCATTTTTATTGGTGATTTTTTGGGATGCGCTTTTAAAACCTCGTTCAGAAATATTCGAAATGGGAATCCTGCTGATGCAGACTTCACCAAAGATTGGTCCGCAACGGAATCCATCAAATTTGGGGTCGCCACTGTCATTACAAGGTTTTCCCTTTGTCGGACAAACGTTCTTTCCGTTGACATTAACTGTATTCAAAATACTTCCGCAAATGATGCAAGTTTGATCATTGGCTTCGGCGGTTTCCATAAAAAGTCTTTGCCAGAGTTGAGTGTTTTTTGCTGTGCTGATTGGATATTTACTTTCAAATTCCATCCAGGCTTTTCTGATGTTATTGATATATTCTTTTTGTAAATCTTTGGGCATTTGTTCATAGGTGCTAAAATTCAACATTGAAATACTCAACGTTTCCGCTTTTGCTATAGATGAGATGGCAAATGTTGCGATCAATAAAAGTAGAGCAGTTTTATATAAAAAATTTGAAAACATAAATTTCCTTTATCATATTCCCTGTACTCTTAATTTTAGAGGAAAAGGGTGTTTCTTGACAATGGGAATATGGCCAAATCAAAGACGGTCTAGTCTTTGTTGGAATTCCTTGGGCTTTAGTATGATTTTGACCTCGTCAAAGAAGTCTTTTGCTTGAGGGTTTTTCAGAGACAGGGCTCTTAACCACTGTTTGGTACGAGAAATTGCGAATTCTTCATGTCGGTAAATTTGGCTCGCTTCAAAAAACTGTGGAAGAAGAAGTTTGATCTTGGACCAATCTGAATCCAAAGTTGCGCTGGAAGTTTTATCCGAAATTTTTCTAAAGAGAAATGGATCACTCAAAACTCCACGGCCGATCATAAAATCATCACAGTCAGTCACTTCTTTGCAGCGATTAAAATCCGCTACGGTCCAAATTTCTCCGTTGGCTACGATTTTTATTTTTGTTTTTTCTTTAATTTTTGGAATCCAATCCCAATAGGCAGGAGGTTTGTATCCGTCTGTTTTTGTACGACAGTGAATTGTAATCCACTCAGCACCTGCGGCCTCTACGGCTTGAGCGATATCAATACAACTTGTAGGATGATCAAAACCCAATCGAATTTTTGCGGTCACGGGAATTTCTTTGGGCAAAGCTGTTCTCACGGCAGAAACTATATCATAAACTCTATCGCAAGATTTTAAGAGTGCGGCACCGCCATCATTTTTATTTACAGTTTTAGCAGGACATCCGAAATTCAAATCAATACCGCGAGCACCAAGGCTTACAGCTTTTTGCGCATTGAGAGCCATAGGTTCTGCTTGGCCGCCCAACAGTTGAACAAAGACGGGGACTCCAGATCTGGTTTGAGAATTGGTTTTTAACTCTGGACAGTATCGATGGTAAACGTAATCAGGATAGACTTTGTCGACAACTCTAATGAACTCCGTTACACAGTGATCCACGCCACCGATCTGCGTAAGGAAATCCCTCATTACCCAATCCACAACACCCTCCATTGGAGCTAGGTGGAGAGTTGTGCTGCGTGATTCTGCCAAGAGAAATTTCATTGGTGAAATTTATGACGTGGGCGAAGCTAAATCAACTTTTTAATTTCTCTAAGTAATGTTTGGATAGAGACAGGTTTTGTTACGTGAGCTTGAAACCCAGCTCCCAAGAATTGGGCTCGCTCTTCATCTCGAGCATATGCTGTTAAAGCGATAGAAGGAGTAGCATCGGTCTTTCTGAGCCTTTTAATAAACTCTAAACCATCCTCATCAGGCATGCCTATATCGCAAAGAATAACGTCAGGTTTAAAATTTTTAAGACATTTTCTAGCATCAATCGCAGATTCAGCTTCTTGAACTTCAGCGCCATAATTGGAAAGAAGTCTTGTGATCAGCAGTCGATTGTCTCTTGAATCTTCAACCAATAAAATTCTGACATTTTCTAAAGCATTTTCAGGTATAGTAGGAGGAGATATGACGGTTGGCTTTTGAGGAGTAGGAACAATAGGAATTTTTACTAAAAATTTGCTACCCTTGTCTTTGCCGTCACTCTGAGCTTCTACGGTACCACCATGCATTTCTACCAAATGTCTTACGATCGCAAGTCCAAGCCCAAGTCCACCATATTTCCTAGTCATACTTCCGTCTTCTTGTCTAAAACGTTCAAAAATATGAGGCAAGAAGGACGAAGCGATTCCAATTCCGGTATCTTGAACTTCGATTACACAAGTTTTATTTTCAAGATAATTTTTAATTTTTATTTCACCACCTGGGATAGTAAATTTTATGGCATTAGAGACCAAGTTCCAAATGATTTGCTGAATGCGCGTAGAATCCATCATGATATAAATCGGTGTTTTTGGAGTTTCTGATATGAGTTTGATATTTTTAAACTCAGCCATTTTTACAGAGTTTTTAGCTACGGATAAAATGATTTCCGTAGGAGTCTGTAAGGTTAAATTCACACTCATTTTTCCGGTTATAATTCTCGAAACATCCAAGATATCATTAACAATATTGCTTTGCTCAACGGCATTTCTATGAATCGCATCTATGCTATCAAATTTTTCTCTGTCGGTCATTTTATCTGAGAATTTTTTAAGTAGCTCCGAATAACCATGAATAATATTGAGTGGAGTTCTAAGTTCATGAGAGAGAGTGGCGAGGAATTCGTCTTTCAATTGATTTGCTTTTCTAGCTTCACTAAAAAGCCTTGCATTATCTATAGCAAGACTGGCTCTCTCTGCAAGCTCTTCTGCGAGTTGCATATCGGTAATACTAAAAAGAGTGGTAGAGTTTGTGTACCGGGCTAAAAGTATGCGGCCAAGGTTGTTTCCGCGTACTTTAAGTGGAACATTAATAATAGATTTAAATCCTGATTTTTTTAATTTTAGAAAAATATTTTTTTGGTCAGAATTTGAATTTATGGCTTCATCGATATCGCGTATGAGTTTCCATCGGTTTTCTTTAGTGGCTAGTGAAATTTCAGGATCAATGGCAGACGTTTCAAATACAAACTCAGGATTGTCATCCTCATCGTTTTTGTAAATAGTGATATGTACCCAATCTGCCATTCTTGAAATCATAAAGTCATAGAAATTTTTAAGTGTAGATTCGTATTCGAGAGAGGATGTGAGGATTGTGCTGGCATCCCCGAGGATTTCAAGTCTAGCAACATTGATTTCGGCTTCTTCTCTTGCGGCCTGCTCCCGGACAAATTTCAGACGTTCTGCTTCAGCTCTTTTAATGTCTGTGATATCTTCTGATATTCCTAGCAAATATTTGGCTTGGTTATTGGCATCAACAAGGGGAATTTTCTTAGTGTGAAGAATTCGCGTCCCTTTTTTTGTAGTGATAGGTTCCTCAGGAATATCTAAGATCATCTTCTTTTCCAAAACATTTCGATCTTTTTGGATAAAGAATTCGGCTTCTTCCTTAGGGAAGAAATCATAATCACTCTTCCCAATCATATCTGCTCTATTGATACCCAAGAGTTCTTCACCAGCCTTGTTGAACCTTACAAACTTTAAATCGTTAGCATCTTTTACAAAAATCATATTGGGAATATTTTCGATAAGAGATTGTAAGAAAGAATTTGTTTCAGAGAGATCTTTTGTTCTAGTGCGTACCCTTTCCTCCAGTTGCTCTCGAGACATAGCCAACTCTTGCTCGAATTTTTTTCGAGTGGAGATGTTTATGGCATAAGTCATATTGTCATAATGTGTAGTGTTTTTTACGCGAACTGATCCCATAAGGAGTTGAACGCGTGAGCCATCTTTTCTGAAATATTCTTTTTCGTAAGGAGGGCTAATACCTTTGGTTTTCAAATTGTGAATAGCTTGATCTGTAATAGGCATAAATTCAGGAGGTGTAATTTTGATCCAATCGATCAAACCTTTTTCTAAATCTTTTCTAGAGTAGCCAATGAATCCCAGAAAGGCGTCGTTGGCTTCGATGATTTTGCCTTCAAAAGTAGTAAAAAGTAGTCCGATCATACCGGATTCAAATATTTGTCGAAACAAACTGTCATTGATTTCTTTAGACGAAAACGGCAATTGATTCGACCTCTTTAATATTTTTAATGAGCAAGTGACTAGAAGGATAAGTGTTTTTCGGCTTTTCGGATAGATTTCTTTTATGTAGTTTTCTTCAAACCTTTCATTGGTCTAGGGTGATTGACCGTTTCTTAGTGAGATGACTAGAATAAGGCAATGTCTTAGGAGAGAAAATGTCTTCAGTACGGCTTAATGTTGAAAATCAACGAAAGTATTTTAATTCTAACGTTACGAAGCCTTTAGAGTTTCGTATGGAGCAGCTTAAGAAATTAAAAGAACTTGTGATCTCAAATCAGCAAAAAATTATCGATGCTTTAAAAGCAGATCTCAAAAAGTCAGAGGTAGAGGCTTATATTTCTGAGATTGGTCTGGTTTTGAAAGAAATAAATTATACGCTGAAACATCTAAAAAAATGGCAAAAACCAAAAAGAATGCCAACACCCTGGAGTCTTAAGCCTGGGAGCGCAAAAATTATTTCCGAACCCTATGGAGTAACCTTGATCATATCACCATGGAACTATCCCTTTCAGCTGGCGATTGCACCAGCAATAGGAGCCATGGCAGCGGGAAATACTATTGTTCTAAAACCTTCTGAGCTTGCCACTCAAACAGAAAAACTTTTAGCTGAAATGATTAACTCAAATTTTGATTCTCAGTATTTTTGTGTGATCACAGGGGGAAAAGACGTTGGGCAGGAACTTTTAAAACAAAAATTTGATTTTATATTTTTCACTGGTAGTACAGCTGTTGGAAAAATAGTCATGAGCGCGGCTGCTGAAAATTTAACACCTGTCTGTCTAGAGTTGGGAGGTAAAAGTCCTTGCATCATTGATGAATCTGCAAATCTTGAGGTTGCGGCCAGAAGAGTAATCTGGGGGAAATTCTTTAATGCTGGGCAAACTTGTATAGCTCCAGATTATCTTTATGTGCATGAATCAATCAAAACTACATTCTTATCGCTGCTAAAGAAAAACATCAGAAAGTTTTACGGTGAAAATGAATTTAAGAGTAATGATTACGGAAAAATTATTTCTAAAGACCATTTTGATAGAATTTATAAATTGATTGAAGGATCAAAAATTCTATATGGAGGTGATCAAAATAAAGAAGCGCAATTTATTTCTCCGACATTACTGGAAGTGAGCAGTTGGGACGAAAAGATCATGCAGGAAGAAATTTTTGGGCCGGCTCTTCCTATATTGTCATACACCGATATCGACGAAGTGATTTCCGTAGTGAAGTCCAAAGATCGTCCTTTAGCTCTCTATATTTTTTCTACCAATAACCTTCAGATTGATAAAGTTTTAAATGAGCTGAGTTTTGGAGGAGGATCTGTCAATGATTGTTTGATTCACTTTTCGTCAACGGAGATCCCTGTCGGAGGAGTGGGGGCGAGTGGAATGGGTCGCTATCATGGAAAGTATACTTTTGATACCTTCACTCATCAAAAAGCTATATTAACAAAGAGTTATTTCTTTGATTTGGATTTGAGATATCCTCCATACACAGAAAAGAAATTTAATCTAATGAAGAAATTTTTAAAGTAATTAGAAATTAAATATGATTTTTGTTCCCAGACCAAAATCAGGTTGTCCAGTAGAGTAGACCATATCGTTATTATGGTCTTTGTCGCCAGGTCCCCAATCTTCTAGGAAATAGAAAATCCACATGTTATTGGTGCCAAACTTTCTTCTTAAACCAATCATCTGTTGACCACGGACTTCGACTAAAGAATTGTAACCAGATGCTATCTTTTCGTAGACTTTTTCTTTGGTCGTGGAACCAGCGTAAACGATATCTAATTGCTTCTTTTTCATTAGAGGGGAGTGGAAAGAGAAATCAAAGATCACGCCCCACTTGTCGTTAAGCCCAATATCAAACATAAAATCAATCATCCAGAGAATTTCATTTCTTGGCCAGTCCTTAAACATCCAATTATTTTTGGCATAAGTGACAGCGGCTGTTGTGTAAAAGGCGCTCTGCTGGCCTATGAGAACTCCGGCGTTCATCATTGCAGTGACATCGACCTCACCCGAGGTCATACCTTTTTCTTCGTCCTCAATGGGAGCTTTAATATGAAGACCAAAACCAACTCCGGTATTTTTCTCGCCTTGAACTGGCCAATACTTTAATTTCAACTTTAAATTTCCAGCGCCCGAGGGAGCATTGTAGGGTCCGCGTCTCACGCCGTCTGTGGAAGTTTCGAAAATACTTTGTCCAAAGGGATAAAGCGGTCTTCCAAAATTATCAAAGTGGAAAAAATCATGGAATTCATCGATGAATCTATCTGTGGTTTTTCCTTCGTGTCTTGCGGCATAGGGAATTTCGATAGCTATCGCCCATTTTTTGGAAATGGCCTTTCCGAACTCCACAAATAAACTGGTTTGCTCATAGTCGGCGGTAAGAGTGAGTTGTTTGCCTGTTTTTAAATTGGTGAAGGTGGTTGGAGCTGCCCAATAGTTGGCGTTGATCACTTCAAACTCTACCCAAGTGTCCGAAGCCCAACCCGGAGACTCTCCGGTGGGAAGCATATGTTGCCAGCTGATGGGGTGAGTGGGTCTTGCCGAGAGGGTTTGTGCGCGTGCAAAATTAAAAGAAAGTAAACAGCTTGTTAATAGTATAAATCCATTCCACATAGAGAATTAGGATAAATGTGATGCTGATTTTGAGTCAACGAGTAAGAGTTGGTCTAGAAGCCAAAGAGCCCTGCGCAAGTTGCAATGATACTAAAATGATCAAGGCCCACTTTAACTGTAGTTAAAAGCGCAGGACCTGTACTGTATTCTTCGTTTCTCACTAAAGCGTTATAGAAAGCAGCTTCTTGCTCCGCGGTTCTAATGTTTAAGTTTTTAGGATGAATTTGGTAGATATTGGCATCTTGTGCTCTTCTCAGTTCGTCAGAGATTTTGTTGTGAGTTTCGATGATTTTACCAAGTCTGTGTTTTAAGTTTTCGTTAGTGTCAAAATTAGTGAATATTAAGTTTTCAGCTTCACTTCTTGAAATGATTTCTTCTACATACTGAGGTTGGAAAGTTGAAATAATTCTTATTAAAAATCCAGTCTCTACTGCTTTATATCTAGGTAAGAAAGCTTTTACTAGAGCAATATTGTATAGAAGTTTTGCCTCTTCGAAGATTTCAAGCGATTCAGGATCACTCTCTAATGAGCTAATTACAGATTCATAACCTCTTAGTGCTGATTGGATGTTTGAATGAATTTCCGCTAATTTTTTCAACTTTTCAGCGTCTTCAGGTTCAAGCTTTAGATGTGAATCTGTTATTTTAAGTTTTGGTAGGTTAGTCTTAGTCTTTAAAGCGATCATATTTTCAAAGTAACCATCGATAGCTTCTGTCAGTGCAGAGAGTTCGGATGCGAGGTTTTGTTCAACCACAGCAGGTTGAGTGGCCGCATACGATGTGATTTGGATCAGTAGAGTTATTAGGAAAGTAAGAGTTGTTGGGGTTTTCAACTTTCATCCTTATTTGCTTGAGGTTACCCTTCTCTATAGCAAACAGTATGCCCTTATTTTGACTTTTAAATAGAATATAACTTTATCTGTGGAGATAAAAACATAGAAATATTGAAGCCCTTACAAAAGTGACTAACTAATTTACTGATTAATGATCGAGAGGTGCCAGCATCGTCAATGCAGGTTTCCTCGTCATTTTGTTCAAATCTTGTTGGGCTCGTGGTACCAAAAAATTTAAAACCGCGAACACTATAATTATCGTAACCAAGTATTTCATAATCATCCTCTCCCAATAAAATAACCCTCAAGCTATCGCTCGTACATTCCCTATAGGCAAGAGTAGTGCCAGGTCTCAGATCTTAGATATTTAATTTGAAATGAAAATTCCAAAGTCGAGAGACAATCCTTGTTCCTCGATTTGTATTCTCTTCAAAACTGGTGATAATGGGATTTTGTTGTAATTATCTAAAGATAAAGTAAGATTTCTACGTGAGTACGGCAAAACAAGTAAACATCTTTTGGTTTAGAAGAGACTTAAGGACACACGATAACCGTGGTTTTTTTGAAGCTCTTTCGCATGACCTCCCGGTTCTTCCGGTTTTTATTTTTGACTCCAATATATTAGAAAAGCTCCCACCCAAGGATCATCGTGTAGACTTTATCTTAAAGTACCTTGAGGAGCTTCATGAAAAATTTAAAAGTCATGGGTCAGGTCTTCATGTCTATTTTGGTGATCCATTAGAAATATATAAGAAGCTCACCAAAGAATACAAAGTCCATACGGTCTTTACGAATCACGATTATGAACCCTATGCGATCAAAAGAGATGAAGGTGTTCAGCGGTTATTGCGAGAGCAGAAAGTGGACTTCCAAACGTTTAAGGACCAAGTGATTTTTGAAAAGTCTGAGGTCGTAAAAGACAATGGGGAGTTCTATTCTGTCTATACTCCGTACATGAGAAAGTGGAAAGAGACTTACGCAAAGCTTTTAGGGAAAGAGAAAAAGCTCATTCAGTATGTTTCAGAACGAAAACTTGATAGTTTGATAAAATCTAAAGGTCACTTGCTTGCACACAGGGACATTGGTTTTACACTCTCTAATATTCCAGCTCCTGGAAAGACCGTAAAAAAAGAAATCCTTACGAAGTACGGTGAGCAAAGAGATTTTCCCGCACTCGACGCAACCTCACACTTGGGCGTTCACTTAAGATTCGGAACGGTGAGTGTACGAGATCTTGTCAAGAAAGCCATCGAACTCAAAGCTTCTGTTTGGTTGAGTGAATTGATCTGGCGAGAATTTTTTATGCAAATTCTCTGGCACAATCCTCATGTAGTGGATGGGCCTTTCAAAGAAAAGTATTCTAAAATTCAATGGCGCAATAACAAAGAAGAGTTCAAGGCATGGTGCGAAGGGCGTACCGGTTATCCCATCGTCGATGCCGGCATGAGAGAGATCAATGCCACGGGACATATGCATAACCGAGTGCGTATGATCGTGGGAAGCTTTTTAGTGAAGCATCTCTTGATCAATTGGCAGTGGGGCGAAAAATATTTTGCACAAAAACTTTTTGATTTCGATCTTTCTGCTAACAATGGAAACTGGCAATGGGTGGCAGGCTGTGGTTGCGACGCCGCACCTTACTTTCGCGTTTTTAATCCATATACCCAAACGGAAAAGTTCGACAAAAAAGAAGAATATATAAAAAAATGGATTCCAGAATTAGGCTCCCGTACATATCCAGATCCCATCGTCGAACATTCTTTCGCCAGGAATCGTGTACTAGAAGCCTATAAAGTCATAAAATAAAAAACAATAATCTTTAACGATATCTTTAAGGCATTACCAATTCGTTAACCAGGCAGTTCACCGCTGCTTCTGAAACAATCTCCGTGCCGCCTTCGTCTATTACAGTCAACTTTGCAGTTAAAGCTTGGTCGTAGATATTGTCTGGATTTACCCATACAGTTTTTTCATCTTGCAGATGGAGTTTGTAATTCCAATCTTTGTAGTTTGTCCAGTCGTTGCCATCTTCAACGGTGAAATCTTTTTGAGCTACAGTTTGTCCTCTCACGATGAGAATTTTTGATCCCATTGGAGTTCCAACTGGAACATTTGGAATACCAAAGCTTTTAATATCTTCGATATAAGTAATTTCATCATTCATACAAATGAGTTTAGCATGCGAAGTTGCACAGAAAAGTACCGCGACCAGAGTCAAAATTAATTTATTCATAAAAATCCTCCCTTAGTTATAGATTGGCAATCTAGGGCATAAATAAGCTCGATGCACCTAAATTGTTAACAGAGAATTAATATTTTTAGTTAATCTCGAATGACGTAGGATATTAAAAATCCACCGGTCACGATCAAAGATAGAATTGCAGAGAGGTTGGTGTTTTTTTGATACCAGAGGCATACCAAAAAGGGGTTGTAATGGAACTTCTTCGGATATTAAAGTAGAGGTTGTTGTTGAAGCTGTAACAGTAATAAGATCTGAAATGGTTTTTTAGAGGGTGTAATATGCAAATTCAAAATAAGTCTTGGGAAAAAGAAAATTTTCTTATCAGTACAGATAAAATATTTCTTCAAGTTGATAGAATCCATAAATTTTTAGCAAACGATGCTTATTGGTCTCAAGGCATTCCAAAAGCTGTTGTAGTAAAATCAATTGAAAACTCATTTTGTTTTGGGCTCTATGATATTTCTGCTGGTGATAAAGAACAGATTGGTTATGCGAGAATTGTAACAGACTATGCTTCATTTGCCTGGTTGTGTGATGTCTATGTAGAGCCTAGTCACCGAAATAAAGGGCTTTCAAAATGGCTCATGACCTGTGTAATGTCCCATCCTGATTTGCAGAATTTAAGACGAATTTGTCTAGCTACCAAAGATGCTCATGAACTTTATAAAAAATTTGGTTTTGAAGTCACAAAGTCCCCTGAGAATTGGATGGAAATCAAAGATAATGATTTGTACAAAAAAATGAAATTGCTCGAAAGATAATTATATCTATCAGTAACGTTCGGCGCCGAGTCATTAGGGTTTGTTTTTGAAACAATCGGTAGTTTAGAGTATCTCTTCTCTCTCAAAGGATAGCAAATATCTAGTCAGAGGGAAATTCATGGAAAATTTGGACAAAAAGCTTACGCCTCTTATGAAACAATATTGGGAAGTTAAATCTGTTCATATGGACAAGGTTTTATTCTTCCGTATGGGTGATTTCTATGAGCTTTTTGATCAAGATGCGATTACAGCCGCACCTCTTTTGGGAATTGCTTTAACTGCAAGAAACAAAAATAATCCTGAAGCCACCGCAATGTGCGGAATGCCTCACCATAGCGTTGCCAACTATATAAATAAACTTCTAGCGCAAAATTTCAAAGTCGCTATCTGTGATCAAGTTGAAGACCCAGCAACAGCTAAGGGCATTGTAAAAAGAGCGGTGACCAGAATTCTATCTCCCGGGATGGTCTACGATCCAGATACTTTGGACCAAGTCACAAGTAATTATATCTGTAGCTACGATGAAACTACGGTTTCTTTTCTAGAAGCTACAACAGGTGAAGCTTTTTATTATAAATTTGGAAATGAAATCGAAAGACAAAAGCTGATCAATATCTTGCAGCCGGTAGAATTGGTTTTGGATACTAAGAACTATAAAGCTTATCTTGAAAATAAAACTTCTTTAGAGGGACCATGTGTTACGGAACACAACGAGCTTACAGGAAAAAACGTTAATGTCTCTTCAGCACGACTTCTCAGTTATGCGATCACCATGCAAGGTCAGAAAGTCCTTTTGACTCTTGGAGAATTTGAGGAAAGAAATTTTCATCAGAGAATGGAGCTCAATTTTCAGACAATCAAGCATCTTGAAATTTTTGAAACATATCGCGGAGAGAGCAAGGGCAGTTTCTTTTATGCCATCAACAAAACAAAAACTTCAAGCGGAAGTCGAAAACTAAAAAACTGGATTCTTTTTCCACTTCAGAATCCTCAAGAAATTTTATCCAGACAGTCAGAGGTAGAATTTTGGATTACAAATTCCGCAGACCTTAAGCGTTTAAGACAAACCCTCGGCGAAATGGGCGATATCGAAAGACGTTTGGGTAAAATTTCAAACCCAACTTGCAATGGAAGAGATTTTGTTTCATTAAAAAACTCATTACTCGCAGGAATTGCTGTCTCAAGGATGTCTAAAAAGCACTCAGAGGACGCGTTACATAATATTTCTAAGCTCATAGAAAGCATCGAAAACACCATAGTGGATGAACCGCCGTTAGCGACAAAGAACGGCCACATGATTAGAGCGGGCTATGATGCAGATCTAGATCGTTTAATGAAACTCACAGAAGATTCACAAAGCCTTCTCAATGAAATGGAATTGGCTGAAAAAGAAAAATACCAAATTCCCTCACTTAAAATCAGATACAACTCGGTATTTGGTTTTTATATCGAGGTCACAAAAACTCATACTGATAAAGTCCCTAAGCATTACGTTAGAAAACAGACCCTCACAAATGCAGAAAGATACATCACCGACGAACTCTATAAACTCGAAAGCCAAGTTCTATCGGCAAAAACAAAGCGCGAAGAACTAGAGTTTGCCATTTTTGAGAATCTAAAAAATGAAATTCTAAAAAACGCTCAAGAACTCCTTAAATTTGCCCATGATTGGAGTGAGGTGGACGTAGTGAGTTCGCTTTCTTGGCTAGCTCTCGAAATGAACTACACAAAACCTACTTTTACTGGAAGCAGAAACCTAAAGCTGAAGAGCTCAAGACACCCGGTGATCGAGCAACTGACTTTGAAACCTTTTGTTCCTAATGATATAGATATTGCTCCCAATGGCTGTATGCTTCTCACCGGACCGAACATGGCCGGTAAGTCGACATTGATGCGTCAAGTGGCGCTGACCGCAGTTCTTGCGCAAATGGGATCTTTCATTCCAGCAAAGGAATCCACGCTTCCAATATTTGATCGTATTTTTACTCGTATAGGTGCAAGCGATAATCTTTCGGAAGGTCTTTCTACCTTTATGGTGGAAATGACTGAGACCGCGTACTTGCTTAAAAATTCAACTGAAAAATCTCTAGTTGTGCTGGATGAAATTGGGAGAGGTACGAGCACTTATGATGGGATGAGCTTAGCTCAATCCATCCTGGAGTACTTGGTCACGACGGTGAAGGCTACAACGCTCTTTGCTACGCATTATCATGAAATCACGTCACTTCAAGCACGTTATCCACAGATTGAAAATGCGCATATGAAAGTGGCGGAAGATAAAGGCGATAGAAAGAAAGATATCACATTCCTTTACACGCTCACTCGTGGACCAGCCAATAAATCATACGGTATTGAAGTTGCAAAACTCGCTGGATTGCCGGTACAAGTAACAAATTTGGCAAAGAAAATCCTCGAGCAAAAAGAGAATACCCAAGAGGAAAGTCTGCCTCTCTTCTCTATGCAAAATGCTAGTCTTTCAGAGAGAGAAGATGATAGTTTTGTGAGCGATGTTTCTGAAAAATGGACTGATCTTTTGTCAGAGAGTGCCCGGACGGTGCTGGAGGAAATTACCCAGTTTCCCACGTCACAAACAAGCCCTTTGGAGGCCTTGAACAAAATCGAAATTTGGAAAAAGAATCTGAATTAAACCCGATATTCATTAAGCCTAAATATTCTGAGATAGAGACCTTCGTCTGTAAAGTACTTTTATCGTAGAACTTCTAAAAATGTCAGATTTTGGTTAAACCATCAGTTTTCTTAAAAAATCTTAAAAAAACGCTTGCGGACATATTTTTTTTTCTTCACAATTTACTTAACCGAGACAGACTTTCATTGAGTCTAGTTTTAGTAGAACATGAGAGTTCTTAAATTGATTTGAGGACTTACTTAGTTCAGACTTTAATAGAGGCGATTAAAGTCTAATTAAAAGACAGAATACAAAAATAAAACGGAAGTTGATCAATGAAGGATCAGCCCGGAAACTTTAAAGGGGAGGAGCAAGGATGCTCAGAGACGTACTTATAAACCAAAAAGGGTTATCAAATAGAGAAGCTGAAGTTGCTGAATTAGTAACTAAAGGTCTTAGCAACAAGGAAGTTGCAAATCAACTTTTCGTTACAGAAAAGACGGTAAAGTTCCATCTTACGAACATCTACAAAAAGATGAGCTTAAAGTCTAGAGCGCAACTTATCGTATGGTGTATGCCACACTTTTCATTCGCAGAGACACCGAGCTCTTCAAATGGGAATGCTGGAGCAGCAAACACAAATACATCAAACGATGGTGCTATCTCAAGCCAATCTATCCAGAACACAATTCCATCTGGCAACTCAACTGTGGGTGGCTTAAAAGGTGGTACTGGTTCAGGCTTTGGATTCTAATCGTCAGAATATGAAAACGGTAAAATCATCGCAAGTCATAATGACGGAGATGGTTTTGCCTTCTCACATTAACGCCCTTGGTAGTATTTTCGGGGGCGTAATTATGTCATGGATCGATATCGCGGCCGCTATCTGCGCCCAAAGACACTCCAACAAAACCGTAGTCACAGCTAGCATTGATGCTCTTCATTTCGTCGCGCCCGTTTATAAAGGGTGGATCGTGAATTTAAAAGCCTCATGCAATTTTGCCTCTCGTACTTCTATGGAAATCGGCGTTCGTATAGATGCTGAAAATCCAATTTCAGGAGAAACGTTTCATACTGCGACAGCCTATCTGACTTTTGTTGCAATTGATGAAAACTTAAAACCCATTCCAGTGCCAAAGTTATTGCCAGAATCTGCCGAAGAGAAGAGACGATATGAAGCAGCTCAAATCCGAAGACAAACAAGGCTTGAACGCAAAAAAGCTATCGAAAAATAGCCGTACGATCTCTCGTATCTTTTATATTCTAAAAAACAACAAAGGTCTAAGTCTCATAGAGTTAATGGTCACGACAATGATCGGCATTATTGTTTCTATGGGCATTGCTTCAGTATTTGTTTTTGCTATGGAACAATTCACTATTTTAGTCGAAAAAAACGCAGCTGAAGAAAGTGTATTGATGTCGACTTACAATTTAAGAAACTATTTGTCCCAAGCGGTGGATTTGAATGTGGTGGATAGTATAGATAATGCCGCTGTCATTGCTTTGAATGGTGGAGGACAGTTGGATTTTGATTTTGAGCTATTGGTGCCGGCGCAATCAGAGATCGGAGATGCCGATAGTGGAGAGTTTGCTCGATTTGCTGTCTTTAATCGTGAAGCAGGAACATACAATATTGGTGCGGGTTCTATGCCGAATGGTGGGTCACAAATGAGACCAACAGGAATTTTTGTGAAAGACACAGATGTCAATGGCCTCAATCCCGATGCGCAATCTGGTGCTTTGGTTTTTGATACAAACTCGACAACGGGAAATATGATTCCGGGGCCTTCAGACTTTGTTCATTCCAGATTACATAATTTTAGAGTTCAAAGAATTGCCGCAGGTGCTGCAAATTGTCCTGGTGGGTATGCCATTGAAGTGGTTGTAAATTCTGGCGCTGCAAACAATGGAACGCTATTACCTTGTTTGGGTGCAGCGTGGGGCGGTGGTACTCCAGGAGAGAGGTACAAAATTAAAACTCTCACGGTAGAGGTTTGGACAAGATATTTTAAAACGTCCGACAAAAGCTCTTGGAACTATAGAGCACCCGTAGGTGGAGCTGCGACAGCTCCTTATAGAGATATTGTGCAAACGGTAAAGATCAACTTTAAAAATAACGTTCTCACAACCGAGAGTTTAACTGGCGAAGCGGGAGCAGAAGAGCGCGTGCATGGATCACTTTATTTCTATGATTACATTATGCCTGGTGTTGGAGTCTTTTAAATTTGTATCAATCTGAGACTTTACCAGTCTAAAAATCACCACAGACTTTTGTTTAGGTTTTCTTAATGTGTACCGATAAGATATGGTATTATTTTATAATTTTTTTTACCTATATTAATTAAAATAGCGATTTTAAGTAACTTTAAGTGAGGCCTATATGAGAGCAACTATATTAAATAACGAGCGTGGCGGAATGGCTGCTTTGTTGTCGGTAATAGTTTTGTCGCTGATCATGGTGAGTACCTTAACTTCATTTTATACTTACCTCGAAAATCGCGCGAGATTTCAAGAACGTATTCGTATGAATTATCAAATGGGCTACGTTGTTGAAGATATAAGTAGGGCTCTCATGGAGGCCCACGAGGCATTCTTGGGAGATCCGCTTTGCACTGGAGCAGCTGTGAGATGGATTGACTGCGCACAGGTTTGTGCACCTTCCACAGCAGGATTGGATGTTCCAAGTGGAACTCCTGCGAATGCTCTCTGTGTAAAAAGTGACAATCTCAATAAAATCGTAAATGGTGCAGAATATTTTTGTACTTACAACGTAGATGGAAATAACGGCGAAACTATGCCGGCTTATTGCTCTGCCCTCAGCGCATCTAACGACCGCGATTTTACAGGCGCAAGTGCTACAATGGTTGCTGCAAATGATACAAAAACTAAAGTGAGCAATTGGTACTCTCGTTTAGATAAATTCTTTGATACTACAATTGTCAGAAATGCTCCGGTGATTGCAGGAAAAATGTATCCTGTTCTTGAAGCAAGGATTCAACCACCAACATTGTTGGGCTGGATGTTGCCGCAGGCAGCAGTAGCGTCTGCTCCTCCAGGTTATACTTCTCCAGGTGGTCAGGAAGAATTTCCAGGAGGCGGAGAAGAGCCACCAGGAACTACGACTCCCATACCTACTTCCCCAAATCAGCCAGATCCCGGAGAAACGGTGGGAGATTGTTCAACCAATCCTGAATTGGATAGTTGTGCTAGCCAATGTGAAGGGCTGAGTCCTAGAGATCCAAAACCAGCATTTTGTAAAAATGCATTATCAAAAGTCAGAGTCGCTCTTGTGGATGGAAACGGGTGCGGACCTACAAGTACAGATGCTCGTTGTAAGCGCTGTAGTGGAAAAGAAAGAAGAAACGGAGCATGTGTTAAAGTTTCTGTATGTCCTCCATGGATTCCGGCAAATGAGTGTGTATCAACAAGAGGAGTCGATAAAAGAATTCACCAGATGATAAGAACCGCAGACATTACAAATTTAACAACATATATGTGGGGAACTGGAGAATGGGGAACATGTGCTTCGGGTTCTCGAAATAGAAATGTATACTGCATGAATACAGATAACTCTACGATTGCTGCCAATGGATTATGTACTGGTGCTCAACCGGATTCAGCGAGACCGTGTTTTGCGGGCAGTGGTGGCAGTTGTGGGTCTTGCACTTACGAAAGTGGCGCCGGACGTGTCTGTTACATGTGTCCTTAACCAATCATCAAATTGCAAAGATGTTAACGCTTCCTCTGAATGAGGGAGCGTTGTCATTATTACGCCCAAGGTTTCATCTCTGTGAAAAGACCCATGGGTAGATTGCACTCCGCTCACGGCAGTGAGGATTTGTAGCGTGAGATTGGTAAATACATATCCTAGCTCGGAGCTAACCAGAACTGAGGCTTTATCTTGAGAATTTTTATAAAAACCTTCCCATGCGCGCACAAGAGCATTGGGATAGGTGCTCTTCACGGTTTTGAAAAAGTAATCATCCCAAAGCATGTCTTTTTTAGTCTTGAATAAATGAATATGATCAAATGGATCTTTCCCAGAAATCAATTTATAAGACACGGTTTTCTTTTTAGGATAAACTGTAATTTGGGATTCTCCATTTTTAGAAAAAACAGAAATTTTATCGTTCCCATTATCAACCAAAGCAACATGTACACCTTTTATATCAATAAAATTTCTTGCAAGATTTTTTTCTTGTCCAGGCAAAGTATAGAAAGCTCCAAAAGAAATAATCTCTGGGGCAACAAAGGCGTAATCTGTCTTTTCTTTTAAAGTCGATTTTTGTAAAAATCCTTTTTTCTCAAGAGGTTCTTTGTAATCAATGGCTTTTGGAATTTGAAAGTGATTTCCATGGTCGCTAACAATCACAACTTCTAATTTTTTTTTGTATTCGGCTTTAAAATCAGATTGAAATGTTTTTATTTTTTTGGCTAAATTTTTTAAGTAATTAATAACATTTTTTTCACCACCCACATGGGAAATAATATCTGTATTGACAATAAAAGCACTAGTAACGGATTTATTCTTAATATTTTTAGGTTCCATTAAAAATCGCAAAAAAGAATCAGTCCAATAGAGTGCAGATGTTTCTGTCCAGGTCATACTCATAAGATGTTGGAAAACACCCTCAGCCTTAAAATCGAATTTTTTTTCATATTGTGGTGGGGTGGTGAGATGATCGATGAGGGTTCCGTATTCTCTTCCTAACGTTCCATCAGAATTTTTGATCATGTCGAAACCGGCTTTAGTATATCCTTTTTCAGGAGCTGCATTCATGAGGTGGGCCCAGTTGGGATCTGAAATTGAGGGGAATGTTGCGACCATAGGAATAGGCCGTCCGAACTCTCTAAAATAACCGCTCTCATGCATTTTTGAAAGAGTGTTGTAACTAATTCCATCGAGGCCGATAATAATAATATGTCGAGAGTCTTTAGGCGATGCACCGGAAGAGGACGAGTCCGTTCCCTCTGAATCAGGGCTCCATAAGAGTGAAAATAATGCTAAAACAATAAGCCCACTTAAAAAAAATTTCATTCGATCCCCTCTAAGAGAATTTAACGCACGAAGCTTAATATTGCCACCTTACAGAATGACACATACTGTAGAGAAATTAGATTACCTTTAGATAAAGATCAGAGAAAAGATCAGAGGAAAAGATGAAAACTAAAATGTTAAGCCCATCTATAATGGATTTTGCACTTAAGAATTTTGCGGCTACCAAGCCAAACACATTGATTAATGCATTGGCAGTTGTTGCGGGAAGTTTCTTGATTGTACTGAGTGCTCAAATCTACATTCCGCTTCCGT
The DNA here is from genome assembly GCA_040386775.1 of Bdellovibrionota bacterium. Classification (NCBI taxonomy): domain Bacteria; kingdom Pseudomonadati; phylum Bdellovibrionota; species Bdellovibrionota bacterium. Next base: position 19,992 of record JAZKEU010000015.1, read on the forward strand.
TCACTCCGGTTCCGATCACAGCACAGACATTGTCTGTGCTTTTGGTAGGTTCATTGTTAGGCTCAAAGAGAGCTCCGCTTTCGGTTTTACTTTATGTTCTTTATGGGGCCTTAGGTTTTCCTGTTTTTTCTGAAAATTCTGGTGGTATGCAAGTGCTAATGGGTGCAACTGGCGGATACATTTTTGGTTTTATTTTAGCAGGATACGTTGTTGGAAAATTCACGGAAATGGCTTGGGACAAGTCTTTGGGCAAAAGTTTAATTGCAATGACGGTTGCTCAATTATTAATTTTTGTTCCCGGCTTATTATGGCTAGGACAATTTGTAGGGTATGCAAATGTTTTAGAGCAAGGTTTCTATCCCTTCATTATTGGTGGAATAATAAAAACACTGCTTGCGGGTTCCAGCTCGGTTCTGGCTTGGACTCTCATTAAAAAACTTTCACCTAAGGTATAAAATGGCAAATTTAATTGATTCAAAAATGCCAGCGTTGCAACAAGAGCAGGCCAAAAAAATTCTTATCGAATTAAAAGTTGATAATCTAAAAGTTCACTTTGATGCAAAATCAAATCTACTTGTTTTCGAAAGAGACAGAAGAGTTGTGAGCGTCCCTGTAAAATTAATCGAAGAAAATCTCTGGTCAGATATCCGGTTTTTATTTAGAGCTACATTGAATTCTCAGAATTCACTCTGGAATAGAGCCGCTGATGACAATGACTGGTCCGGAAAAAATCATTACGACGAATAAACAAAGGAGAAATTTAATGGCGTTTGAATTACCAAAATTACCTTACGAAAAAAATGCTTTAGAGCCGCATATATCAGCAGAGACGTTGGATTTTCACCATGGAAAGCATCACAATGCTTACGTGGTAAAGCTCAATGAACTTGCTAAGGGTACCAAATATGAAACTATGAGTTTAGAAGAAGTGATCAAAAACTCTGAAGGACCGATTTTCAACCAAGCTGCTCAAATTTGGAATCATACTTTCTATTGGCATTGCTTATCACCAAAAGGTGGCGGCAAACCAACGGGTAAATTGGCAGAAAAAATCGATTCAACATTTGGATCCTTTGAAAAATTCAAAGAGCAGTTCACCAACACATCGGTAGGAACATTCGGTTCAGGGTGGGGATGGCTCGCGCAGGATGCTGCTGGAAATTTAAAAATCATTTCTACATCCAACGCGCAACTTCCAATGACCCAAGGGTTAACGGCGCTGTTAACTTGTGATGTTTGGGAACATGCTTATTACATTGATTATAGAAATGCTCGCCCAAAATATGTTGAAGCTTTTTGGAATTTAGTTAACTGGGATTTTGTTTCTAAAAACATGAAGTAGTATGACTGTCGCCACGTATGGGCGACAATCCGTTATTTTAAATTTTTAAAAGATTCCGTTGCGCGAATAAGAGCGTCGGTGATGGCGGGTTCATCTACAGCATGACCCGCAAGAACAGGTTCAAATCTTGCTTCAGGCCAAGCTTTATGAAGATCCCAAGCATTCTTGAATGGACATACCATATCGTATCTTCCATGCACAATGACGGAAGGGATATGTCTGATTTTATAAACATCTTCAATCAATTGATTGTCTGTTTTCCACCAACAACCATTGATAAAGTAATGGGCTTCAATGCGCGCAAGTGACAGCGCCATATGATCACTACCAAAAGTATCTATAGCTGCTTGATCGGGAATTAATTTGATTGTCGATCCTTCCCAAACGCTCCAGGCTTTTGCGGCTTTTAATCTTTCGGTTTCATTATTGCTCGTTAATTTTTTGTAGTAGGCGGTGAGCATATCGGTGCGCTCTGCTTCGGGAATGACTTCAATATATTTTTCCCAAAAATCAGGAAACACATGATGGGCGCCAAATTGATAGAACCAATTGATTTCTTCTTTTCTACATAAGAAAATTCCTCTTATAACTAACCCTGTTACGGATGTGGGGTGAGTTTCGGCGTAAGCTAAAGCTAGGGTTGATCCCCAAGATCCGCCAAATACGAGCCATTTTGAAATTTCTAGATGTTCCCTAATTCTTTCGATATCAGCTACTAAATCCCAAGTCGTATTTTGTTTAAGTTCAGCGTGTGGAGTAGATTTTCCGGCGCCCCGTTGATCAAATAAAACTATACGGTAATGTTTTGGATCAAAATACCGTCTGTGCTTTGCAGATATGCCAGCACCAGGTCCTCCATGAAGGAATACAACAGGTTGACCCTTTGGATTCCCACACTCTTCAATATAAAGTTCATGAATATCAGAAACTTTTAATCTAAATGTATTATAAGGCTCAATCTCCGGAAAAACATTGTAAGTCATAAAAATCCTTTATGTGTTTAATCTGTCGAGTAATGGTCCTGAGATGGCGATTACGCTGGATCTCGGGATTGTACCTTCGCCGTCTGGCCAGCTACTCGTGTAGCCATTTTCTTCTGACGAAGAATTTCCTGGATGCTGTACTGATAAAAATAATGTTTTAAAATCAGGGGAAAAGCAAGGACCTGCAAATTCAGCATCCACGGGACAAGATGCAACCTGGTAAACGACGCCTTTGTCTTCTCCTGATGTAGGGATATAAAAGAGTCCATTGTTACCAAAGCCTTTGTAAGGAAAATCTCCGATGAGCTTTTCACTTATGTCTGAAGTGACCCAGAGATTTCCTTTTTTATCTATAGCAAAATTATCAGGGCAAGACATTCCAGCATCAGGCCCGCATTCGAGCCATTTGTAAGACTTGAATTTGAGAGATGCTGGATCTTGATTTTCTTCGTCTATGGCTAGAATATATCCGTGGGCATCAAGACGTTTTTGATTGTTCGTGCAAGCAATAAGAACAGTGTTTGTTTCCGGCAAGATATCAATGTCTTCTGGGCGATTGAGTGGCGTGGCATCCAGCATTTTTGCAGCAGTACGAGTTTGTACCAAGAGATCTGTGAGATCTTTAAATTTACCTTTTAATTTAGGATTATCTAGCGTGAGAGGTCTCCACGTTCCCGTTTCCATGTGTGCAACATAAAGAGTTCCTTTGTCCAAGCTTCCCTTTTCATCAGAAATAAATTTATAGAGATGTTCATCCTCAGCATCATCTCCGGTGTAGACAACAGTTCTGCCGTCCTTTGCAAGAATGGGTTTTGCGCATTCGTGAGCCATTCTTCCCATGGTTAAATGTTTTTTTGCTTTACCAGTCAAAGGATCAACTTCAACTACCCAGCCATAATGTTCTGGATCGTAATCAAAGTGTTTGTCCCATCCGTATTTTGAGGTATCAAGTTTGAATCTTAAACCATTTTTATATTCGTACTCGCCATAATAATCGTCATAATTTTCTTCGCATGAAAGAATTGTATTCCAAGGAGTAACACCGCCAGAACAATTTGCAAGGGTGCCTATGGCAGATTTCTTACCTTGGATTGTGGCATTCACAAAGGGAATCTCTGTTTGACCAGAAATTCTGCGGTTGTATTTCGAATCTTTGACGAGTTGCCATTGATTGTTGATTTTTTTGATATGGATTAAGCTTCCGCCAACATTTTTTTGCTCTTGGATAATTTGATCTTTTGTTTTCTTCGAAGATTTTCTTTCTTTATGAATCAAGTAAGGAGTTGGGAATTCGTTATTGACCCACATAATACCTTCGTCAGCTTTTTCTTCGAGGGGAATAAAAGCTATAAAATCATTATTCATTCCAAAGAATTCAGATTTGTTAATTGGATCTTTCCATGAAATCAACTTGTGATATTCCAGACCAGTGCTCAAGATAACTTTATCTTCCATTGAAGGTTCAATAGATGGAATATTAGGGTTTAAGTTTCTTTTGATTTTTGTCGTGGCGCAACCTGTGAGTAGGTTTGCTATTAATCCAGAAGAGGTGAGGGCGATTGCTGTTATACCTGTATTCTTTAGGAAGTCTCTTCTCGTTGGATGCATGATTTTTCTACTCACGTAAAGTATATCTCCTGGAATATTTGATCTTTAGGAACACCTTTCGAAGTTAAAATTTCTTTTACTTCCTTAATCATGTCATTCCCACCGCAAATATAATAATCGGCAAGTGTCCAATCATAATTTTGAGGAAGTTCCTTTAAGTAATGAGTAACACGGCCTTTAAATCCATTCCAGTTAGGGTTTGGTTGGGAAACCGTAGGTATGTATTCAAACTTGGAGTCTTTGCTGAAGTTGTGCTGATATAGAATTTCGTCGGAGGTGCGCACACCAAATAAGCAAACTCCCCGCGAAGGATGTTCTTTTTGAAATTTTTCAGATTCAATCATAGACACATACGGAGCAATGCCTGTCCCTGTAGAAATAAAAAATGGGAATCTAGGTTTAGCGGTTTTATAAACGAATTTCCCGTATGGTCCTGAGAGATCTACAAAATCGTTTACCTTCAGTGCTTTTAAAAAGTTTGTCCCTTTTCCTTCTTCCACATACTTCACACAAAGAGTTACGACTTTGTTTTCTGGAGGAGACAGAATCGAATAAGCTCTAGATAATAGTTTTTCGGGGTTTTCTGGGTCTTTGAATTTAACCATTATAAATTGACCAGCTTCAAAATTAAAAGTCTCGGTGTCCAATTGAAAATCAATTTCAAAAACTGTGGGGGTTATAAATTCGTTGCGGAGAACTTTGCCTTTAAACTTCAAGACTGCCATAGCTGTAAATCCTTTTTAATCAGAAGTTTTATAATAGGTAGGACTATGCTTTTTGTCCATAAAGTGTTAGCATAATGACAAGGCGTTCGTACGCCCAGGAAGGAGGTGATGCCCATGATCAGTCATAATGACATTACATGGGCAGTAAAGACGATTTCATGTGAGGTGATTCTAGCTTAATTGCTAGATCATTTATCCTTGAGGTCAGATTTACTGCCTCTAAGGGCGGGGGAAACCCCGCCCTTAACTTTTTTGCACTCCCTCCAACTTTTCCTATAGTTTTTGAATGTATATGGTATATAGCTCCCTTCATGAAATTTGAGGGCAGTAGTGATTATTGATAGAATTTTAACCGACATTCAAAATAAGGGTTTTTCGGTTCAAGAACATATCTTTGCTAAGGAAGACCTTTTAAGTCTCAAAACCGACATCTTAAATGCGTATCATAATAATTCTCTTGCAGAATACTCTCTAAAAGCAGCCGGGATTGGTAAAAATGCCGATCTCCAAAAAAATATCCGGGGAGATCAAATACATTGGCTACAAAAAGAACACTTAAGTTCTACACAAGAAATAGTTTGGGATTTTTTAGAAACACTTAAAGTCCATTTTAATCAGAACTTGTTTTTTGGTCTTAAGGGTTTTGAGACTCACGTTACAGTTTATCCGGTAAATACATTTTATAAAAAGCACATTGATCAATTCAGGCTCACAGGACAAGGAATGGAATCCATCGACTCTAAGTTTCGAAAAATTTCATTTATTCTTTATCTCAATGAGGATTGGGAGCAGTCAGATGGTGGAGAATTAAGACTTTTTGATTTCAATGATCAAGAAAAAGAGATCACGACAGTCCTTCCACAATTTGGACGAGGAGTATTTTTTTTGAGTGAAGATTTTCCGCATGAAGTTTTAGAAACTCGGCGCGAGCGGGTCTCGATGACAGGCTGGTTTTATCAATGAGAAATTTTTCTAGCTTCTTGTGAAAAAACAATGTGCGCCAGAAGGCAATGTCTTGTCTGTTTTATCCAATACCACCAATTCTTCCGCAATATATTCACCCTTATAATTTTCGCAAACTTGCGTGAGTAAATTTTTAAGCGCCAGGGGCGTATAACCTTGAGAGTGCGAACTCAATTGAATAAAGCTAAAATTATCATCCATCAGTTGTTTGATATCATCGAGAAGGGGAATCATATGTTCTTCGATCTTCCAAACTTCATTTTTAGCACCACGACCAAAACTAGGAGGGTCTAAGATTATACCGTGGTACTTAGATCCTCTGCGAACTTCCTTTTGAACAAACTTTGCAGCATCATCCACGATCCAGCGAACGGGTTTTCCGGCGAGGCCCGTCTTGTCAGCATTTTCTTTTGCCCAAGCGACAGAAGTTTTTGAAGCATCCAAATGCACAACCTCAGCGCCGGCCTTGAGTGCGCTCACGGTTGCGCCACCAGTGTAGGCAAATAAATTTAAAAACTTGAATTCCGATTGTTTTGCTAGAGCTTTTTTAATGATGTTTTGAATCTTAAGCCATTGAGGAATTTGTTCCACAAATACACCCAAGTGACCGAAACTTGTGAGCTTCATAATCATTTGAATATCATTGAATTGCACGGTGAAGGGAGCTTCAATTTTCTTATTTTTAATTTTCCATTCGCCCTTACCATTAGAATATCTCTCATAGTGAGCATCAGCTTGAGACATCCAATCGTCGAGACTAAGGTCCGGCTTCCAAACAGCTTGAGGAGAGGGACGGACCACCTTAAAGGGGCCCACCTGTTCCAATTTTTGGAAATTACCACTGTCTAACAATTTATACATAAAAGCACCCTAACATTGGACCATAGAAAAGACAAACAGGACTCACCCAAACCCCCAAAATAACCGAAAAAATACAAACACCAGATCCCAAAAAAAAAGATCTGACGGCCACGAAGGCCGCAAGACACGGGGGTTCGGGGCAAGCCCCGATTACCAGGATGTACAAATCCTGTAAGGAGCACGAGTGAACCTAAAAGCCAGTAAAATTCTTTGGGAAAACATTTTCAAATTTCACAAGTCCGAACAAAAGACAAAGATCGCTTTCCTAAAAAGCATTCCTTTCTTTTCAAGATTGACCAGAAAGCAGTTGGAAGAAGTTTCCCATATCCTCCATGAAAGAATTTACGAAAAAGATGAGTTTATCTTTGAAATGAATCAACCGGGCGCCGCACTTTTCTTGATCCAAGAAGGGGAAGTGAGCATCGAAGCGAAGACCAATGAAACAGATTTTACCCAGATTGCAATCTTGAAAGATCAATCTTTTTTTGGAGAGCTTGCGCTTTTAGATGAGTCACCAAGATCAGCATCGGCGAGATCGGTAATAAGAACTCATGCTTGGGCACTTTTTAGAAGTGATCTTTTAAAGCTTTCAGAATCTAGACCAGATATTGCGTGTGAAATATATAAAATCTTAGCCAACATGATTGGTGAAAGACTTAAAACTACAAACAAACTTCTCAAATCTGAAGATAGCAAAAAGGTCGCATAATCTATGAAGTTCAATCGTGAGCAAAGAGCCTTAATATTTAAAACAATCAGTGGTTTGATTATTGCCGGTGTTTTGATAGCACTTTTGATTTCGTTAAAGCAATTGATACTGCCAATGATTGTTGGTGCATTGTTAGCGTATCTTTGTAAACCTCTTCTTGGAATGTTTAAGTACCACTGGCTTCCTGAGGGAATCCGCGTTTTTGGGCTGATTAGTTTTTTTGTTGGATTTTTATTTTTATCCATTTGGGTGGTAAGATCGAGCATGCCAGATGAAGTGAAGAAGTTAGAGCTTCTTACGCGCATGCAGTACAAATTCAATGAAAAAATAGACTCCTATTTAGAAGTAAATAAACCTAAAGACGAAAGAAGCTTTGTTGTTAATCTTTTGAACGATGAAGTGATGCCGTTGGTAGTAGATGTGAATAACTATCTGACGTTGAACGCTGCTCAACAAGGTGCTTTCATAGAATTTTATGAAAAAAAACTAATTGAAGATAAATACTATAAGTACTTCTTAAAAAATATTGATCACAAAGAAATGGACGAAAAAAGAGAAATTTCATCTGTAGCAGGAAAAGACGAAGTGAAGTCATTTACACTTTCACGAGTGATGAATGTATTTTCGATTTGGATCATTATGCCGCTCATCTTTGTATTCTTGTTATTTGATAAAGGCGATATCCAAAGATACTTCGTGAATTTCATTCCGAACAGATACTTTGAATTGACGTTGACCGTATTTGAGCAAGTGAATTTAGCGATTGGACGTTATTTGAGAGGAACCTTGATTGAATGTGCTCTGGTGGGAGCTTCGATTTTTGCAGGTCTTATATTGATTGGCATTGAGATTAAGGCTGCATTTTTGATTTCTGTAATTGCAGGATTGACGAACGCGATTCCTTTTTTGGGAACGGTGGTGGGCTGTGTGGTGGGGCTTGCGTACGCGATGATTGCAGAGGGTGTGACACCGATTCTTCCATTCATTACGGCAGATGATTTGATGATTGGAATTATTGTTACGATGATGATAGCGCATTTCTTAGACAATGCGATTTTCCAACCGGTGGTGGTAGGGTCAGCGGTGAGCTTACATCCGATTGTGATTATTCTAGGAATCGTGGGCGGATCACTTTTGTTTGGCTTTGCGGGTATTTTATTAGCGATTCCCACTATTGTCGTTATAAAAGTTTCCACAGAGACACTATTCAAAGGTTTAAAAGACTATTACATAATTTAAAACACGCCCAGAAAAGGCGCCTTCGGAGAAAACATGGCAGCATCGCTCTTGATTGAAAAAATTAAAATGTATAGGAATGTTCTATATGCTTTCTATTTTTTCAACGTACTTTCTGTTATTTCTGGAATTGTTTTGAGCGTCAGCCTTTACCGCAAAATGGATGAAGTGCATTGGGAATTGATAGCAATTGCTGTAGGAACAATTCTCTTTGGTATTGTGCTTCCGTATTTTTATGTTCTAAAAATCAAACAAAGAATTTTACAGTTGCGAATAGAGGTCGAAAAACAAGTGCAGACTTGGGTGCAAGGTTGGTTTGAAACCTACCGTGAATTCGGAGAAGAATCTTTTCAAAAATCTGAATTCTGGCTAAAAATCGTAATGCTTTCCGTAGAACAACTTTCACATTACAGTACACATCCTGCCGTTTATATGGGCGCCGAAATCTCAAGAATCGTAAGAACAGAATTAGACAAACAAAAAAACCGACCAAAAGGCGCTTAACGTTTTTTTGGTGTCGCTTTTGGCAATTCTAGATTTGGACCCAGCCGGTGAGGGCGCCTTGCATGGCTTTTTCGAAGGGTAAATTAATTTCCTCGACTTGGCTTCTGTTTACAAAAATCGAAAATCCTCCCATTTGATAACTCATGGGTACAAATACGGTGACAAGCTCATCATCATTGATACCTTTGGGCATATTTTTTAAATTTGAAACTGTCATAAATCCTACAAGTTTAAATTTTTGAGGAGCATCCTTAGAAGGGAAGTGCACGACGACAGTTTTTCCACGGGCGGCGTTATTTTTAGGATTTAAATAATCGGCTAAACTTTTCAAAGCATTAAAAATAGCACCTATTCCTGGTATGCGAGCCATCAAGCTCTGAATAAAATTATTGATGGATTTTGCGATCAAGAACTCAGACGTAATTCCTACGATAAAAATAATCGAAGCGCCGATGATCAACCCAAATCCTGAGGGAAGCTCTAACTCAGGATTTAAGGTTTTTAAAATTCTACCAAAAACTCCATCAATACTTCCGGCAAGCCAGATTAAAACATAAATACTTACAAAAAGAGGAAGTAGAACCAGTGCTCCTCTCAAAAAGATCTGTCCAATATTTTTCATGCTAAAGCTCGATTGTTTAGGTTCCATTATTTAGGTTCCATGTTTTGATTGCTCATAATTTTCTAATTTTTTTCCTCTAGTGTCTAAAGTCTTTTCTACCATGATTCTAAAAACATTTTCCATACTTTGTTGAATTTCTTTGGATTCGATCACGCCAAGAGCTCTGGCGATGGCTTCTATGGTGGAAACGCCTTCTTCTTTGATTTTTCTTCGGAGATAAAAAATTCCCGACGAAGCATCACTTAGCTTCACATGCTGTACATTTTTTAAGAAAGGTTCACGTCTGGCCACTCGTTTTGCTTGTCTCCAGCTGCCATCAGGAACAATCAATTGAACTTTTCCGCCTAAGGATTGTACAAGCTCTGGAGTGAGGGGGGCGGATTCTTCCGACGGATAAAGGTACAGGGGCGTAAATCCGCTCTGCAAAATTTGGCTTTCCACCAGTGGGTTTTCGATGAGTCCACGATAATGTACGCTGCTGTTTTTGAGCATAAAATGAGCAATTCGCGCCGTATTTGTAGTCGTAACAAGCTCTCGGTAGTGCATCAACACCGTCACAGGAGTGCTATTGTTGTGTGCGATCAAATGTGAGCAGATGCAATGAGTGTCTTTCATTCGACATTTGTCGCACCTGTTGCCTTTATTGGCTTTACGGCTCATACCAAAATTTATAGCACTACTGAGGTATGAAAACAAAGAGGGAATATGGACTTTTGTAGGGAGCGCGGAAAATATATTTCATTAGTAATAATAGAAGGTTATCTTTAATAAACAAGGAATACGACATCATGATAGAGACACTTTTAACGATATTTTTTTTGCTGATAGCAGGTCACGCTGTTGGTGATTTTGCAATCCAAACAGACTGGGTTGCTTACAATAAGAACAGGCATACTAAAGACAATATGTCTCTTGAAACCAAAGGTAAAATCGAACAAGTGTGGCCATGGGTACTCAGTGCCCACTCTTTACATCACGGTTTGATCGTATTCTTGATAACGCAAAGAATTTGGCTCGGGCTGGCAGAAACGGTTGTTCACTGGGTTACTGACTACGGAAAGTCTGAAGGTTGGTACGGATTCCATGTGGATCAAATTCTACACGTCACAGCTAAAGTTGCTTGGATCGCACTTCTGTACTATCAAGTGGTTTAGAACCTAGATATAACTACTATCAAATAGTTTAAGATAGTCACTGGAAAATATTTTCTGTTCGTATACGAACAGAAAACCACAAGGCCGATTGTATCGGCCGCGTTAGCTTGGAGAAAACATGGTAAATCCTTTCAAAAAATCAACCGCGGGTGCGGACATATACATCGATTTAGGAACTGCTAACACTCTAGTGGTAGCTCTTGGTAAAGGCCTTATCGTAAACGAACCTTCTGTCGTGGCTTACAAAGACATGAATGGAAAAAAGAAAATCTTAGCAGTAGGAGCAGATGCAAAAGAAAAAATGGGCCGTGCTCCAGGCAATATGATTGTCACTCATCCACTCGTAGACGGTGTTATTGCAGATCTTGATGTCACAGAGACAATGCTAAAATATTTTCTTCAGAAACCAGGCGTTGTTAAATTTTATAAAAAACCAGAAGTTGTTATTTCTCTTCCTTACGGCGTGACCGATGTCGAGAAGAAAGCCTGTATCCAGGCTGGAATTTCTGCGGGTGCAAAGAAAGTTTATCTCATAGATGAACCCATGGCTTCTGCTGTAGGAGCAGGACTGAAAGTGGAGCAACCCAAAGCCAGCATGATCATTGATATTGGTGGCGGTACAACTGAAGTTGCTGTGATTTCATTATTTGGTATCGTACACTGTGAAGCGGTAAGAGTGGGTGGCCACGCGTTTGATAGAGATATCGTCAACTATGTGAAAAGAAATTTCAATTTGATCATTGGTGATCAAACAGCAGAAAAAGTAAAGCTTGCCGTGGGTACGGCGTTAACGGATCGTCCGGAGTTAAAAACCACAATCAAAGGTATCGATGCAGCGACAGGTTTACCAAAGTCCATCGAAATTTCTTCTTTTGATATCAGTAAAGCCATGAATAATTCTCTTTCTACGATTGTAGATGCGGTTCATAAGACTCTAGAGAATATTCCTCCGGAATTGGTCTCAGACATAATTCAAGATGGAATTGTGCTCGCAGGTGGCGGAGCACTTATTCGTGACTTGGACGAGCGTTTACGTCGCGAGGTGAGAGTTCCTATTCAATTGGCAGCGGAGCCTCTCTTGACTATCGCTAAAGGTGGCGAGATGATTATTGGTTCGAAGGACTTTCTGAATAGGGTAATGATTTAATCGTTAGCTTTCCGATGTCTCTCATAGAGTCTTCGCTTCTGAATCCATCCACGTCTTTATCAAACTCCGAATCATTCACAGTCCAAGTGAGCTGAAGAGTTCCCATATTGTGAACTTCTTTGGCCTTTGCTTCCTCTGGTTGTTTGATTCTTTCGACATCAAGCTCATGACGGATCCAATGCTTTGTGTTTTTAACTTGATGGATGCAAGCTATCTTAGAAAATGCGAGTTTCTTTTTGATAGATTTAAATTGGTAAACACCATCAGCGGCTAGTCTTATAGTTGGAGCGATATCTGAGTTTAAGAAAAGATCGCAGGTGAGATCGGGATTGGTTTTGCCGTTGAGATCCACTTGGATGATGCCGGTGTAAACGCGTTCGTCGGGTTTGAGCTTATCGAAATTGATTTCTTGTTTGGTGGGTGTAGAGCAGGCGCCTAGAATTAAAGTGAGTGATAATAACGATAGTATTTTAAGCATAAGCATCCTCCGCGATTAAGAGGATGCTATTGAATTGAGAGGGAGTCGTCAATAAGGATGATATTAAGTTTATTCCTTAGCTTTTGTACTGGCAGGTGGAACTTGTGATGCTGGCACTAAGCGACCATTTTGGATATTGTTTAAGTTCACTTCAGTGTACTTAACAAAGATTTCACCACCAGGGACTCTTTTGATATTGAGTTCTGGGCTAAGAACGATCTCTTGGTTTTCAATGTTGTAGCTCCATCCAGTTTGATCTCTTGGGATGATTTGTCTTTCAGTGTTAGCAGGGTTTCCATAAGAAACTTGGATGCTATTTGAATCAGGGATAAATTGAATTGGAATTCTTTGTGAGCCCACTTGATTCACTAATCTTTCACCAAGTTCTGCAAGATCATCACCGAATGAATTAGAACATAAGTCTGCAACAGTACCTTGAGCTATATTCATTAAATCAGGGAATCTAGATTGTGGGCCAGAGCCATCAAGTCTACAGCTAAGCTTATCTACTTTTGAACTGGGAAGAGCGGCAGCGATCAAGATTTTATTTTCATTTCCACCTTTTGCTGCTTTTAATTTTTCGTAGAACTCATATGCATTCTCACCAGGAGTTACATCATCAGCATCTGTTAAGAAGATCACAACAAGGAAGGCATCCTTTTCATAGAATCCAGCATTTACCGAATTATTTAAATTATCATCTGAAATGATTTTTAAAACAGGAGAGAAAGATTCTTCAGCTTCTGGGCCCCACTGAGTGCCGATAGCAACAGTGTTCTTTAAAACATTTTTCGCATCAAGAGTATCGCGTGTGATGAAAGGAGCGCCGGTAATCACTTGGCCGTTAGCATCTTTTAAAGGAACTAACACTCCATTATTTTGTACCATAATGCGTGGACCTACTTTAGTTACTCTTTTTCCATTTATAGTTTCGTTGTAAGTGTAGTCTTGTTTAGAATCGTTTAAGTACTTACTGTCGTATACCGGAACTATACCAATCTTGAAGTCAATTCTAGGATTATGAAAGAACTTATCCGCAAATCTATCGATGTTTTGTTTTAATTTTGTTTGATGAGCATCCATAGATTGAGAGTTATCTACTACGAATAAGATATTTACTTTTGGATCCCCAGTACTTTCAACTCTAGGAGCAACCTGGTCCACAACCTTATGTTGTTCTGGAGGAGCTTGCATTCTGGGGTTGCCTTTTTTGCTACAAGCCGTTGCCGCAAATAATGCAGTCGCTAGCACGGTAAGGGTTACTAAATGTGATCTCATGACTTGCCTCCGGCAGTTGGGCACTTATTGGTTTTTACTTCGTATTTACCGATTTCATCTAACCAAACTTCGCCACTTTCTTGCTCGTCAGGGAATACAAGAATGTCAGCTGATTTTCTTTTATCGAATTTCAATTTTTCTGGTTTTTCTTTTTCGTACACGAAGGATCTTTGAGCTACTTCAACTTCGATGATTTTCATTTTCTTAAGGTTCTTAGAAATTTCTTCTAAGTCTTTTTGAGCTAAAGCTTTCATTCTAGTATTAGTCATCTTCTTTGCTTCTCTTTGAATAAATCTTGGAAGTTTAGTTAAGTCTTTACCTAATTGTTCGCCACGAGTGATATCGCCTTTAGATAATTTTTGTACCCAAGTGTTAACGAATTCTGAATTTGGGTTTTGTACGATGGCTTCCAAAGCTTCAACTCTCGGGAGCATTTCTGCTTTATAAAGAGCAATTTTGTCGAACGCTGATTTGTAGTCACAAATTTTTAAATCCACAAAAGCGCTAAGAACGTATGTTTCCGGACCGATGTAAGGAGAGAATACCGCATTGAAAGTTGATTTTAATGCACCGATGGCTGAGTTGTAGTCTTGTTTTCTAGTGTAAGCCCAAGCTTTTTCTTCTACTGATTCTACCCAGAAGTCTGAGTCTTTGGAGATTTGTTCGTATTTGGCAATGGCTTTATCTAGTTCATTTTTTTCATAAAGCTTTCTAGCTTGATTTAGAATCACTAAATCTTCGGCTTTCGAAGCAGCTTCTGCGAACCTCATGGAGGTTCCGGCAATTGCTAGTCCGATTAGAATGTAAATTACAAAAGCTTTAATCATATATTTTCCCAACAGTTTTGTTTAAAGCAAAATTCCGATCGCAAACATACCTTGGATATTATTCTGACGTCGACTTTGGATGCCGTAAGATTCTAGGCCCATTAAGTCTTCGTAAGTTTCGTATCGACCTTCAAGACGAGCTGAAAAGTTTTGTGTTACCCAAACTCCCATACCTACGCCTGCTGTCAGAACGTCTGAATCACCAGAAGCCAATTTCATTTTACCGAATCCAGCTAAAGTGTAGATATCGAAGTGAGCTACGCTCATATCAAAAAGATTTAGTTTTCCGTAGATAGGTGAGTAACTGAAAGTTAAAAGTCCAACGTCTTCGGGATTATCGATTCCAGCCACCAGCTGTGATGAAGCCGCGTCTTGGTTTTGCGCTGCTCTCACGGTGTCGTACTGTGTTTTACCTTCGCTGGTCAATTCATTGAAATAATGTTGGTATCTGATACCCATCGCAAATCTTGGGCTAAAGTGGAATTCTAACATTCCGCCAAGGTGCTGAGTTGTTACATAACTATCGCCACCTGCATTGTATCCATAAGAACCTCCGATTTCGAATCTGTTATAAAGATCCACGATTCTATTTTGTACGATACGTACTTTTTTATCTTGATCCATTTGCTTTACGCGTTCAGCGAAAACTTTATTGTCGCCGAGGGTATCGAAATCTTTCTTCAGAGATTTCGGTGCAGCGTATGCAGACAATGAAACAGATACTGTTAGGATGGATAATAAAAGCTTTTTCATGACTTTTTCCCTGTGCTAGGTTTTGGTTGTTGAGTTTGAACTTCTACGGCTTTCTTTTCAGCAGCTACTTTCGCTGCGGCTGCTTTTTCTTCTTGAGCTTTTTTCTTTGCTTCTGCATCAGCCGCTGCTTTTTCCGCGGCCGCTTTCTTTTTAGCTTCTAACTCAGCTGATTTTTTCTCGGCCTCAGCTTTTGCAAGCGCCGCTTTCTCTTCTTTAGCTTTTAAATCTGCTGCTGCCTTTTCTTCTTTGGCTTTTTGATCAGCATCGGCTTTAGCTTTTGCTGCAGCTTCACAACCTGAGATATCGATTTCGAATTGTTCTGATAGAGTAGAATCTTTGCTTGCGTTGCCGAGAGTTGCCTTAGCCGTCAACTTTAATAAAGTTGATTTTTGACCATTTGCTTTTGCATTACAAGAAGGAGTCCAAGAGATATTAAATGATTCTGAGTTGCTATCTGACCCTAATGAAGTGATTGTCTTAGTACCAGATAAGTTAGCGATTTGTGATTCTGCTTTTACTAAGCTAACTACTGATTGGCCATCAGTGCTTGAGATTTTTAGGTCGATTGAGTTAGATTCACCAGCTTTTACTTTTCTATTTGCACTTAATAATTCGATTTTAGCTGGTTGAGCAGTATATTTTGCATCTAAACATTCTTCAATCATTATAGAACGGTCAGCTACGCTCACTACTAGAATATTTAGGCACAATCTTACTCCTGAAGAATTTGGATCGATTTTGCCTTTTCTATCTTTATCTTGAGGTAATTTTGACATGTCCATGATGTAGAAGAATCTAAAGTTACCGCCACCTTCGTGAACTGGTTTTAAATTTGGATTTTCGTCAATTAATCTATGAGCTGAAGCAGTGAAGGCTTCTGTATTATCATAAGGTACTGGTGGGAATGACATTCTTGGTAAGCCTGTATCAACATAGTTTGGATCATTTACGACTACTGAAAATTGAAGATCTTTTCCTTCTACTGCATTAACGTTTAAACCTGTAATCGATTTGATTTGAGGAGCTTTTAAGTTTCTGCTTACTGTGAACACTAGGTCTTTTGTTTGTTCCGTTAATCTTCCTGCTACTTTTGCACTTACTGAAACTTGGAAGTCTGTTCTTTCTAGAGCGTTTGATTTAGGAGTCCAAGTGAGTAAGAAAGAGTTTCCCGATTTTCTAACTTCAGGTTGGTTATCGCCAGCGAAGTTTAAGATGTTTAAGTCTACGTCTTGAATTTTATTTTTTGATCCTACTTGCACAACATCTACTTTAACGCTGCCTTTTTTATTTACTACGAATGTTCCATAAGTTTTTTCAGTAGTTCCGCCTACGATAATCTTGAACATTGGAACTTCAACTTGCTGAATCTCCGATTTTTCGTCATGCTTAGGCACCAGCTTCACATCTTTGTAGTCCTTTAACGGATCTGAAGACTGTCCTGCGCAGGCGACGAGGGCCACTGTTACAGCTGCCTTTAGAGAGTTACGGAATATTAAACCAACAACGTTCTTCATAAATGCTCCTTCTTACGAACCAACACGTCGTAAGACGAATGGATAATTAACTTTTACTACAACTCCACCGCGTGGATTTGGGAATTTCCAAGTTTTAAGTCTGCCAGTAATGCAGCCTTCAACTTGTTTTGAATGCAAACTTGTATTTGTGATATCTGCTGATGAAACATAACCATTTGCCGCGATAAAGAATTTCATAGATACGCGACCTGATAATTTTGGATTTGTTTGTAAACCTTGTTCGTAACAGTATCTGATTTCACCTTCATGTCTTTTGATAACTGCATCAACTTCGTTTTTGTCCAATCCACCTTCGATAAGGGCTTCAGACTTGACCGGTTGGAAGAATGAACCTGCGGAACCTACAAGAGATAATTGTCCGTAACCAGCTTGACCGCCACCAGCGCCTTTTGTTCCATAACCGCCAGCACCGTTCGCTCTTTGACCAGCACCGAGTGGAGCTGCAACTAAACCTTTTCCGTAGATGGATTGTTGCATTCCGCCGCTACCTTGATTTCCACCGCGACCGATGCCTTTTGATGTTGCAACGTTATTTAAATTCAATCCACCTTTTTGCGGGCTTTTATTTAAAGAACCTAAAGCTCCCAGAGCTCCCATTTGGTTGATCGACATTTCATTCGTTGTGACTTTAACAGCTTTTCTTGGAGTTGCAGTTCTTGCTACACGTGGAGTAGATCTTTTGTTGGAAGCTTTCACTACTTGTTGCTTTGGCATTTTCTGTCTTTGTCTTGGCTGAACCACCGCTTTTTTCATTTCTTCCGGACGTTCAACGATCTCGACCACTCTTACTTCTTGTAAATCAGGTTTGATAAAGTGAGCCACGATCATTAATAGAACAAGTAAGGCAGAAGCGGTTGCTCCGATGTATTTTAGAGATAACAAGAAGAAAGGTTTTGTGTCGTCTTCAGAGTGAGCAGTAGAAGGGGAAACTGTATTGATATCATTTGTAAATCTTAATGTACCCACTTGCGCGATTTTTACAGCTTTCTTTTGTACGTCAGCTTTTTTTACTTTTTCGATGACCGTGTATTCAACGTGATCCAAGTCTAAAGCCTCAAGATCATCTGTAGCTTCGATTCTTCTTGAGTCGTGTCTATAAATCACACTCATACTGCCGTTACCTTGCCAGTCGATAACTCTAACAACTTGACCCAATTTGTTCTCAAGAACAAATTTGCTTTCTTCCGTGTTATTTTTCTTCAAGTTTGTTTTCATAGTATTACCTTAAGCTTTCTGATCTTTCGATACGGTCTTTGAAGTTCTTTCTAACTCCAATAAGATCGTCGAGAGATTTATCATTTTCTACCGTCGTAATCGCTTCCGTTGAAAAATTGTATTTACCGCCAACCGTGCGATCATCGAAATCTAAATTTGTGCTGAGCTTTTTCTTAGGCGCCTGAGTCTGTGATTGCTTTTGTTTTTTTTTAGCATCTCTCTGTGTCGCCGCATCCGCGTCTTTAACCACAAAGATCGTAGCCATAAAAAGGAGGGCAAATGCCAATGCTAAAGTTTTCAAATTAACGTCCTCCTGTTTTGAGCTCAGCAAGTCTCGCATCTAAGTAAGCAACCATGGGGCCACGATTAAGGCGAGTTTCAATATCTTTCATTTTTTCTAAGTAGCCAGAATCAAATGGATTTTTAGAAACCTGTGTTCTTACAGATGCCAACTCTTGTGACAATTTTTGTCTTTGTTGCCATTTTTTTGTCAACGTTAGAGCTGAGTAATTCAAGCGCTTAGCAACTTGATTCACGGCTTTTAATTCTTCTTGCGCCAGTTTGTAGCCTGGAGAGTTGCTTTGAGTTGATACATCCATGATGTCTAAGATCGATGAGTCTTCTTTGTTGTTCCAAAGTTCATCTGTTTTGCTGAGGAGGTCCTTAGATTTTTGATTGTAAGGAGCCACTTGGTCTTCTATGAGTTTTTTGTATTGCGTTCTTTGTTGAGCTTTTAAACCCTTGGGCATGGGTAGTCTTAAGATGTCACTGGCAAGGCGTCTATTTTCAAAACTTAAATTAGATAATGCCACCAGCTGCAGAGTAAAATCTTTAAGTCTAATGGCTCTATCGGCATGTCTTTCCAATCGTGAAATGAGGTTTAATCTCTCAGCGATAGAGCTTCTTAAATTCTTCGGTCCGCTACTTCTGAGACGGTGTTGAGACAAATTATTGACTTCTTTTTGCATTTCTTTAAGAGCGTCGATTCTTTCTAGTAACTGACCTTCAAATGTATTGCTAGATCCTCTTTTCGAGAGCATTTCGCGCTTTAATGAGTCAGATTTTTTCTCCTCAAAGGCGAGCATTCCGGCTTGCATATAAAGTTTGATATTTCCCGCTAAGATTCCGTCGTATTTATTGAAAGCTTTGTTTTTGTTCTTAGCCAATCTTACTAGACTGTAAGCCACGTCTTGCCTTTGAGCTTTATTGTTCGAGATATCAAGGAATTCTTCGTAATATCTTGTAGGATTTTGTTCTGCCAGTTCAGACAACATTCCCAATTTCAATACGTGTTCGTCTATGTTCTTTTTATCAGGACTGATTCTTTTGAGAGTTGCGAGGGCATTCTTGAAATCCATCTTCATCTCAAAAGCCCAAGCGAGTTGAGTTAGGGCTTCGTTCTTTTCTGATGGTGATGCGCTTTTTTCTTTAAGAGTTAGGTTTGAAGAGGCGATAAGGGCATCAAGATTTTTTACTTTGTAAGCGATAAGCGTTCGGTGCTTGTAATAGCTAATTTTCTCAGTATTTGTAGCCTTTGATAAATCCGTTTTTGAAAGCTTTAAGTAATGCTTTTCTAATTCAGATTCGGATTTAGAACTGTTGATGGCTTTTGCGGCTTGGTTCAATGTTGATTTTCTAGCGATGGCCAAGAATTCTAATTTTCTCTTTGGCAATTTTTGTGCGTATTCGTAAGCCCATTCCTCTAATTTTTCATCTTCTTTTAAGATCACTAAAGTATCCAGACTGAGATCTGCGGCCTTGTCCTTGATACTTTGTGGTCCTTTTTTATCGGAAAGAGCGATGTCTTTGAATTTCTTTGCAGCATTGGCGTGATCGCCTTTTTCAAGTAAAACTT
The DNA here is from genome assembly GCA_040386775.1 of Bdellovibrionota bacterium. Taxonomy (NCBI): domain Bacteria; kingdom Pseudomonadati; phylum Bdellovibrionota; species Bdellovibrionota bacterium. The sequence goes on from JAZKEU010000015.1 coordinate 39,787, forward strand.
GAGCAATTTGATACTCGACTTCGAGAGCTTTTTCACCGTTTGGATTTAAATTCAAGTATTGCACATAAGCGGCGTCTCGGAGTTCGATGATTTTCGCAAGTTCTGCGACTTCGATGGAGCCGAGAAGAGATCCTTCGAAGATTTTTGTGATGCTTTTGTCTTGTGTTTTTAGATCTTTATTATTCTTATACTCATGTGAAAGCTCGGCAGAATTTTTATAGAATTTGAATGCATCAGCGTATTGCTTTCTTTTTTGTGCGGCAATACCTGCCCAGTAGTTGATTTCGATATCAGGGAAGCTTGAGGTATAAACCTTATATGCGTTGATCAAATGTTCGGAAGGAGTTCTTTCTTCGGCTTGACCCCAGTCAGTGATCAACTTTCTCAATAATTGTTCTAATGCTTTGCAATTTGTTTCGCTTTCACAGTCTTCAACTAACATTTTTGCGGCGATTTGGATTTCTTTTACAGTTTCTGGTTTTTTGTTTAGATCATATTGAATTCTTGCGATTTTAATTTGGCCTTCGATTTTCTCATCGCCTTTTTGTTTGTTGTTTCCGATGATAGCCCAAACTTGAAGTGAGCTTTTCTTTTTACCAGCGCGATCGAGTTCGTTTGCAAGATACGTTAAGTTTCCTTCTTTAATGTTTGCAGGAGTGAGTTCAATCAATGTCTCGATATCTTGTGCATTGATGTCTTTTCTAGCTAGGAATGTCGCGAGATCTCTTGATGATTCTTCTTGGAATGAAGAGTCCTGGCTGCCGTCAGGTCTTTTGAAGGTATTTGGGTCTCTTAAAAGAGCAATCATAAGTTGAATGGCTTTATTTGTATTGCCAGCGTGGAATTCACCCCAAGCTATTCTGTATTTTGCGTATCCGCGTCTCTGAGCTTTTGGAATTGCTAATGCGGATTGGAAGTGGCTTAAAGATTTTTTGAAATTTCCGGCGTTGTATTCGTGGTCACCAGCTTCGATAAAAGCTTCGGCAACAACCTCTGCATCATAATGTTTTCTGTTTTTAATAATTTGTTCAAATAGCGATTTTGATTTTTTAGATTCGCCTAAAAGTTGGTGAAGGTGAGCTCTTTGGAGAAGAATAAGTCCTTGAGTTTTCTTTCCCGCTTTTGCAAATGATTTTTCATATAGACCTAGCGCAATTTTTCTATCGGACTGAATTTCTTTACTGTAAGTGGCTTCGCCTTTTCCTTCATTTTCCATAGCATACATTCGGGCTCTTTCAGAGTGGAGATCGGCAAGTCGGATAAGCATATTTTGTTTGTTTGCAGTTTCTTCGGTAAAGCCCACGATTTGAGTTAGTTTACTGATAAGACTTGTATGTGAATCCAAATCCATCTTATCCGCAATAGCAGGTACCGCGAATGATAATGATAAGATAAGAGCAACAAGTTTAGTCATGGTTTACGTCCTTCATCTGATTCCGTACTCATAAACTTTTGAGTACGGATACTTTTATTGTGCCGTCTATTTTTTATTCTGCGGCATCGCTGCAAATTTATACTGATTAAATCCTGCAGATCCACCCGCGCGGATTACGGGGCTTAACAGTGCGAAATCCAATTGTCTGTCGGCTTGGATAATCAGAGAATTTTTAACATCATCGGTATCTTTTTCTTTTGATTTTTTAGCTTCGATTAATTTTCCGATCAAATTTTCTAATTTAACTTCTTTTTCATCTACAAAAATTCTATTGCCTTCTATTTTCACTACCGTACCCATAGTCATCATTTCGGTTTGAGTGGCGTTGGGCAATTGAATGTGTTTTGACAGATTCACGTTTTGAGCATCGCCGCTATAGTTGGATAATAGGAAGATCACAAGAATTGAGAAAGCATCGATTAGAGCCGTGAGGTTTAAAGAGAACACCATGTTGTGTTTCTTTATTCCGCCACCTTTAGATTTGATAGCTCCTTGGCTAGCAATCGGGCCTCTAAGACTATGATTTTTTAAAACACTTTGTGATGACATAAGTTCCTCAGTATTCAGTTAGTTAGGAGTCGCAACAGCGACTGCTGCTTAAAGCGGTGAAAGTCCAACGTCTTTAATGTTTGCACCTTTTAATGAATCCATGATTTGGATAATGCTGTCGTAAGATGTGTTACTTGATGGCATCAAAAGAGCGATTTCAAATCCATGTTTTTCAGAAAGGGATTGAATTCTATTCTTCAGTCCTTCAAGGTTCACTTGACCTTTGTTGCCGGAAACAACTTGGTCACCCAATTTTCCTTTTGTATGTTTGAAAGAAAGTACAACGTTTGATTTTTCATCAACCGTTAGCCAAACCGAAGGAGGATTTTTAGTTTCGGCTTGGCTTTGGCCGCCAAGGGCTTGTGAGGTTTTAATCTGCCCAACTTGAATCCATACTACCGTCATCAACAAAAAACAAATACACACAGAGAGAACGTCGAATACTGGTAGTAAATTTAATTCTACATCGAGAGATTTTTTATTTTGTCCGCCTACAAAGCCCATCTTTATACTTCCTATGCTTGTTTCAGTAGTCGCATTAGCCGACTACTGGTTTAAAAATTCTTAAAGATTATTTAAGGATACGTTTCTTAGTTACTGGCTCATATCCGTAGCTCAACCAGTTGAAGATCATTAATGAGCTTTGGTTGATATCTTCTTGTAAAGATGTCGCTCTGTTTTGGTAAACGGCGTACATAACAAGAGCCGGGATAGCCATCAAGAGACCATATGCCGTTGCATACATCGCCATTGAAATACCTTGAGATAATAAAGTCGCTTTTTCGATTGGGTTTGAATTCGCAACCGCCGTGAAAGAATCGATCAGACCAATGATTGTACCTAATAGACCAGCAAGGGTACCGATATTACCAATTGCGGCTAGGAATCCTGTTCTTTTTTCTAATAATGAATTCTCAGACAATAATACTTCATCCATTTTAGATTGGATTTCTTCTTTTCCACCCATATCGATTGCGGCTTGTACACCGGCCTCAACTACTCGACCCAATGTGTGTGATTGACCTAGAGTTTTTGCTCTGCTCAATACGGTTGTCATATTTCCTTTTTTAATGTCGGATTCAAAAGACTTAGCTAATTTTTTGTTGTTCAGTCCACGCTTCATATATAGAGCTTGAAATCTTTCCGCGATAATTGCTAAAGATACGATTTGTCCTGTGAAGATGATCCACATAACAAAACCACCGTGCTCGAACGCTTTTCCAATATTTGTAATGAAATCCATTTTATCCTCTCTCGTTTCAGCAGCCGCTTGAGCGACTCCTAAGTGTGTATTAATGTTTAGACCTAACTTAAATGGAATAGGTCCATCGGATACCTTATGAGCAAGGCCGGTGCCAGGTCCTAGGTCGTATAGTTTTGAGACAGGCAAAATTTGGATGAAGAAATTCTATCCACCAGGGACCAAAAACGTCACGAACTCAAACGGTCACAACAATGTTGCAACAAATGGTGGTTTTGAGTCATTCAAGTGAATAACTCGCTATAAAGATATCTTTGAGTTTTTGTGGCGGCGTCTCATTTAATACATATAATATAAAATATACTTTACTTTAATACGATATAATATAAAATAAAGTTTATAAGGAGTATTGTATGTATACACCAAATAAAGCGAAAGAAGCCTTAAAAGAATTGGGAGGGCATATTCGCATGGCTCGCAAAAGACGTCTTTGGACGATTGCGGAACTTTCACAAAAGGTTGGTGTATCGTCTCCAACAATCATTTCTTTGGAAAAAGGGGAGTCCACTGTCAGTGTTGGAGTTCTTGTTTCAGCGCTTTGGACTCTTGGTTTAGATGCAGAACTTCGTGCTCTAACAACTTTGAACGATGTTGAAGGAATTAAGTTGATGAATATGAGACTTCCTGAAAAAGTCCGCACAAAAAAGAAAGCTCTAGATAATGACTTCTAAGGAATGTTTTGTTTACATTCAACTTCCAAACTCGTTTGAAACTGTAACTGTTGGTAAATTCAAGTGGGAAAAAGCAGGTTCTAATTCTGAAGTTGGCACTTTCATTTATGGGCAATCGTATTTGAGAAATCCCAATAGAATTTCACTCGACCCCTTCAATTTGCCACTTGAAGAAAGAGAATTCCAAGTGACCATCAATGAAGGCGTGCATGGACCAATACGTGACGCGAGCCCAGACAGTTGGGGGAGATATGTCATCCAAAAAAATACTCCTCTGGATCAACATGACCCGATGGGATATTTGTTAAATTCTGCTGGCGACAGGATTGGCGCATTATCATTTGGATTTGGAAAAGTGCCTCCGGCACCAGTTCGAATCTTCAATAAAACAATTGATTTAGAAAAATTAATTAAAGCTGCTCATAAACTTGAAAAAGATCAGCCATTGAGCAAAGCTGAAAAAGCGCTGCTCATGGTAGGTCCATCAGCAGGAGGGGCAAGGCCTAAAACAACTGTAGAAAATAACAATAATTTGTGGATTGCTAAATTTCCTGCAGTTGCTGACAAACAGAATTTTTCAAAAATTGAATACGTGACAATGAAGTTTGCTAAAAAGTGTGGTTTGAATGTTCCAGACGTTGATCTTGTCCAGATTGGAGGTCAGGATGTCTTTTTAATTAAGAGATTTGATAGAGTTTATCAAAAATCAAAACAAGATTACTATCGACATCACTTTGTGAGCGGGCTAACACTTCTTAATCTAGATGAAAGAGACTATGCCAACTGGTCTTATATTGATTTTGCAGATCAAATGCGCAGGTGGATTTTAAATCCGTCAAATGACCTGCGAGAGCTTTTTAAGAGAATTGCATTCAACGGTTTAATTTCAAATACAGATGATCATCCCAGAAACCACGGCTTTATTCATACTGGAAATGGCTATAGGCTCTCTCCAGTTTATGATTTAGTCCCTAAACCTGAAGCTGGAACTACTCGTTACTTAGCGATGCCATTTGGAGATCAAGGTAAAGTATTTATTTTCGAAAATTTGATTTCCAGATCGGATGCATTCGGTTTATCTAGAGAAGAAGCTACGTTAATTTATAAAAAATTAAAGTCAAATATTTCAAATTGGCGATCATTTTACAGTGCAAACGGATTGGCATCTTCAGATATGGAGTATCTCGAAAATTCTTTTAATCATTGGAAAACGCTTTAAAAAATTTTAGGCACGTGAGTCTTCTACGTACCCACATCTTTTATTAGGTATGAGTAATTTTTTGAGACAAAACTTATAGTAATTCTCGGCCAATTAATGTTTGGAGGCTTAGAAATTCTCGATGAAAACCCAAGTCGATTCGGTTTGTTCTTTAATGTAGCTTTCGATCTCGTTAGGGTAGGGAGCTTTGCTACTTCCCATTTCTATGGCTACGGAAATCGTGTTTTTTGCCCAATAGTAGTAATCTGCGCTTGAACCTTTTGCGACGTAGATGACTTTGGAAATTGGTCCAAAAGTATAACCATTGGCAGCAGACATTTTCTTTGTGAGGTCATTAAAAATCTCTTTGTCTTTTTGGGGAACCGAATCATAAGTGAATGCCCAAGGATACATAGTGAGTTCGCCGTAGGCGTGGAAATCTAAAGTTCCCACAAAATTTCTAGAATTAAAAAAATTGATAAGCGCAGCAATACTAGCGGTTGATTTTGCATTTGGATTTTCCGGAGAAGGATACGATCTGTTCGGATCAACGCCTTTATCGTATCTTGCTCTTGCCACAAACCCATCGGCGTTTACCACCGGGATAAAATAAAGTTCATGGGAATTTATCATATTTGTGAGTCTCTGATCACTCCCGTATCCCGCCATCAATTTATCAATCAATCCTAGAGCCACTTCGGTTGTAATGATCTCATCTCCGTGAGTGGCAGCAGTGATCATCAACTCTGGTTCATCTTCATCCGCTTCAACATTATCTGAGATTTTTACCGCAAAGAGAGTTCTGCCATCAGCAGACTTTCCGTATTCTACAAATTGCACAAGTTCTGGTCTGTTGGATGCGAGGGTTTGAAGTTTTTCGATAATCTGATCATGGAGTTGATACTGCCTCAATAAATTGGTGAGAGAGAATATTTGTGAGCGCATTGTCAGTTTTCTTAATGGAGCAGAATAATCCATTTCGATCAATTTTGCAGCAGGAGCCAACGCCAAAAAGTTTTGAGCTTGATCTATGGGTACCAACACTTCGTATCCATTACTTAGTTTACGCACAACTTCGAATTGTTCCGCAATTTTCATCATCGATTCATCTTGAATGTTTGTAACGTGATAAGTTGAGAGTATAGGATCAGAGGATTGCACGCTATTGGTAGTTCCCGCGACCAAAAGACATCCCATAGCTATAGCAAAAATAAATTTTTTCATTTGATCCCCCCACGGATAGGGAGATGTATATCTTGAGATTTTATTGGAAGACAACAGGTATTAGTGGCGCTTTTTCTCTTGGTAGTAATCCCAGTCGCCGTTGTAGATATTCAGTTCACTTTTATCGAGTTCGAAAACTTTTGATGTAATTTCTCTTAAAAAATATCTGTCATGGCTTACAATTATTACAGTGCCTTGATAACGTCTGATTGCGTCTAAAAGCACTTCACGAGAAGAAATATCTAAGTGATTGGTAGGTTCATCAAGAATAAGAAGGTTTGTTGCTCTCGATAAAATTTTAGCAAGAACCACTCTGGATTTCTCACCGCCAGACAATATAGAAATTTTTTTGTCGGCTTCATCACCAGAAAATTTAAGTGCTCCAAGTAAGCTCTTCACATGGCCAACGCTTGCCGTAGGAATGTTTCCGTGAACTTCTTCTTGAACTGTATTCTTTGGGTTGAGTACGTCCAGGGCATTCTGCGAAAAATAACCAATCTCAGTGCTTGGTCCTACAGTCAACGAGCCATCAGTTTTTTCGGTGTGTCCCGATAAGATTTTGAGAAGTGTGGATTTACCAGCTCCGTTCACGCCGACAACAGCAATGCGATCCAAGCGTTTTACAAGAGCCGTAGCACCTTGAAATACTAATTTCTCTTTCCCGTCATGAGTTTGATAAACTTTTTTTAAATTTTCGAATTTCACCACTTCATCACCACCACGGGGACTTTGCGGCCATTCAAAATGAATGACTTGTTCTTCCGGTGGAATTTCGATGCGATCTATTTTTTCTAATTTTTTAACTCGCGATTGCACTTGAGCAGCGTGCGATGCGCGGGCGGCAAATCTTGCGATAAATTCTTCTTCTTTTGCCAGCATGTCATCTTGACGTCTTGCTTGAGCAATCAGTTGCTCTTTTCGGATATCACGGTCTTTTTCATAAAAATCATAGTTGCCGGTGTAGGTGGTGATGGTTTTATTTGCGACTTCAATGATTTTAGAAACGATTCGGTTCATAAAGTCACGATCATGGCTTGTCATAAGGAGTGCGCCCTTATAATTCACAATCCATTCTTCTAACCAAACGATCGACTCCAAGTCCAAATGGTTTGTCGGTTCATCCATCAAAAGCACATCTGGCTTTAGAACTAAAATTTTAGCTAGAGCAATTCTCATTTTCCACCCACCACTGAAGGTGGCAGTGTCGCGGGATTGGTCTTCGGGTGGAATTCCCAGTCCAGTGAGAACTTCGGCGGCTCGGGAATCCAAGTCATATCCTCCGAGGCGCTCAAATTCTGATTGAGCTTCTCCATATCTTTCTAAAACCTTCATCATCTCATCTTCACCCAGAGGTTCAGAGAGTTTGGCTTCCAATACTTTAAGTTCTTCTTGAAGTTTAGTAACAGGTCCAGCTGCGGACTTCACTTCGTTGATCACAGTGTTCCCGCGCATGTCTTCGATTTTTTGAGAGAAATATCCGATCACGCACTTTTCAGGTTTTGAGACGGCTCCGGTTTCAACACCTTCTTCGCCCATAATGATGCGAAAAATCGTAGTCTTACCGTTGCCATTAGGGCCAACTAAGCCTATTTTTTCGCCAGCGTTGATTTGAAACCCTGCATTTTTAAACAAAGTTTTTGAGCCATAATTTTTTGTAATTCCAGAGACGTGAATCATAGTGTGGGGATTCTTTCACAAAACTTCTTGATTCGCAATTCCAAATACAGCATTTTAGCGGTCCATGACTAAAGAAACTCTCAAAAAATACCATCAGGAATTAAAAAGTATTTTGGATAAACAACCCAAACCTCCCAGGGAAACCATTGCCTACATTGCGAGATACATTGGCGGTGTTGATCACGAAAAGCGAAAACCGGATGAACAGAGTCAATTGGTGTACTTGGGAGTTGGAACAGAAGCCAAAAGAGCTGCTGATAAAATTGGTTTTTCATTTTCAAAGCTATCTCAAGATGAGCAGGCAGAAATTTGGAATTACATCTGGTACAATTCAAATACGTTCGAAGAAAAATGGTATGCCTTAAACTTCTTCAATAAAAAATCCACATTGAAGGTGATTACCAAATATTGGGATCTTTTAAAAATTTGGGTGGCAGATGTCGACAATTGGGCGCACTCGGATACTTTATCTGGAATTTATGCGACAGTTTTAGAATCCGATCATAAAAAATATTTACCTTATTTTAGGAAACTCAATAAATCTAAAAATCCATGGGAGAGACGTCAATCGATTGTAGGGCTTTATTTTTACACTCGACTTCGTAAGAAAACTTTACCGGCAAAGATTGGTTTAGAGTTTGTAGAAAATCTCATCGACGATAAACACATTTATATTCAAAAGGGTGTAGGTTGGACCTTAAGGGAAATCTACCAAGTGGATGAGAATGCGCAATTGGCTTTTGTGAAGAAAAACATAAAAAGAATTGCCCCTGCCGCATACTATGCAACAGTTGAAAAGTATCCAGCAAAGTTAAAGGCAGAAGTAAAAATACTAAGGATGAAAAAATAATTATATAAATGAATTATTCCCTGTAACCAAATTCTTCAGCGGTTTTTTTGAGATAGATTTGGCAGAACTCATATTCACGTTCTTGTTGATCAATGGGCATGTTTTTAGTTGATGGCAAAACCTCATCTCGTATTTTAACTAAATTTCTCAAAACTTCATCATCTTTGAGTGCTCCTTTGATCAAAGCCTTCTTCAAGGCAGTCACGTCTTCGTATTGGATTTTCATTCTTTCATCTAGTTTTGATTCTTGTATTACGTCATAGATGATATTTTCAATAAATGGGACTGGTGAATCAGCAAAGGTCATTGTAATTCCCGAAAAATTAGCAAAAGCAAGGCATCGGCTTAAACTTGAAATCACGAGGATAAAGAAAAGCAATTTCATATGAAACCTCCTTTTACTTTTTAAATTACGACACTACTCTAAATATCACGATTGAAAAAGTGTAGGATACGAAAAACGAAAGTGTGCTGTTAAGAACATAGTTACTTATAAGAAAAATCACCAATCAATGGGTTGATAATCTTTTAAGAATTTACCGCACCAATGGTGGCCGGTCAAAATCCCATGCAGGAATGGATCGCAAACCCTCGCTGCGCCATCTACAATATCAAGAGGTGGTTGGAAATCATGTACCGTTTGTTTGTATTTAGCTAGAGTCGCGGGATCTTCGTCCGTGACCCAGCCGGTATCTACCGCATTCATAAAGATTCCGTCTTTTGCAAGATCGCTTGCAGACGTATGCGTGAGCATATTCAGAGCAGCCTTAGCCATATTCGTATGAGGATGTCGATCTTCTTTTTTAAAGCGATAGAATTTTCCTTCCATGGCAGTCACATTCACAATGTGTTTTTGTCCGGTGTTGTCTCTTCTCATGAGTGTCGCCAGTTTACTGCAGAGAACAAATGGGGCAATGGCGTTTACGAGTTGCACCTCGACCATCTCAGGAATATCAACGTCTGCAAGCTTTAATCTCCAGCTATTTGTAGTCCTGAGGTCAACCTGTTGAAGATCTTGATCGAGTTTTCCTTCTGGAAAAATTTCTTCCACTCTTAGAGAATGATCATAATTGTATGGAATCTGTGAAAGTTGGGCGGATGAGCTGATTCCAATTGCAGGTTTCATGGAGGCATTCCACGAAACGGGCATAGCGCCTGAGTTATCGTCTTTGGCAGTTAAGAGATTCAATTGAGCTTTACAGTTCTCATGACTTAAAAGTAAGTGTTGAGCTTCTTGAGGTAAGCCATCGAAAGGAGCGGTTTCTTTTTCCATGAGGTGAGCATAAAATCCTGGAGGGCGTCTTACGGTTTGAGCAGCGTTATTTATCAAAATATCGAGACGATCTAGGCTTTGTTCCATGTACCTCGCAAAAATCTCAACACTTGGTGTGTGACGCAAATCCAAGCCATAGATTTGCAGTCTATCTTTCCAAACAAAGTAATCTTCTTCTTTTGAAAATCGAATTGCTGCATCAACAGGAAATCTCGTAGTTACGATAACTCTTGCGCCAGATTTTAACATCATAAGCGCGCAATGGTATCCAATTTTGAGTCTCGCCCCGGTAATGATTGCCACTTGACCTGTGAGGTCTGCCATTTGGAATCTTTTTTGATAATTGTAGTCGCCGCAAGATTTGCACATTGTATCGTAGAAGAAGTGAAGAGTATTGAACTCAGCTTTGCAAACATAACAGTTGCGATAGTTTTCTAGAATTTTTTCTTCTGTTTGAGAGCTTGTGATTTCCTTTAGAGAAAGCTTAGCAGGTGCTTCGAAAACTGTATTCTCGCGAGCTTTTCTGATTCCCGTTTCGGCGCGTGCCTTACGATCTTTTAAAACTTTTTTAAGTCGGAGTTCCTTAGAAATAGCTTTGTGACGAATTCTCTGTTCATCGCGCGTAGGTCTGGAGAGTTTTCCTGCAGCCATTAAAAGGCCTTCACGCTCTTCATGCGATAATTTTGCAAGCTTTGCTGCATCTTGATTGAGGCTATTGATAGCTTCAATCATGCGCTTGATTTCTTCAGATGTAAGATTGTTTTGATCCACAGAAAAGCTTATAGCAAGGCATAAGGTTCGGGGTAAAGGATTTCTTGGATTTTGGTCAATTAAACAGGGCCGCACAAGTGGCGACGCGGGGATGACGTCTTGTGGAGTAAATTAAAGGGTTTGGCTGTACTATTTGGTGATAAACGCCAGCCAAGTTTTCAGCTAAATTCTTGGCCCATAAACCATTGAGGTAGGCTGAAGCTTTCCTAGCTTTTTTTATACCTATTTCCTCAGGCGTTATAGGGTTCTTCTCTCGTTCCACTATATCAGCAATTTTTTCAATCAGAATGATCAATTGCCCTATAGAATTGGGCGTCCCATCAACATTTAGCAATCCATGTTTCTTGAGCACTGCTTCGTCATATTGTTTAGCATAAAAGTTAAGTTCTTGAATGAGAGCTTTAATTTTTTTTGAGTTTACTGAGTCATATTTATTTTGGCCAAAAAAATTATAAAGACGATCGGCAAAGGGAAGCTTATTTTTATAACCCAAATCCCTTAGGTCCTCTACGGAAGCTAGTTTTTCATAATCATGCATCCTGAGTTTTTCTATCAAAACATGCTCTGGAACATTTTTGAAGTGAGTTTCTTTATATTCATTATAAAGGTACATACCTAAAGTATAAACATTTTGGGCGTGAGTCTGCGTATGGACCTTAAAGTCCTCTAGATTTTTAACATGTCTAATGTCTTCCTTGCTTTTCAAGGCAATTAACGAAAAAGAAATAAATATCAGACATGTGTATAAAGACTTATTGTTAAAATGCGTTTTATTTATTCTCATTCCTCTAGGGTATATATAAAGCAATAAGTGGACCGCTCTATCTCAATTCGAGAAGGACCGTTAATTTTTGCAGCAATTTGGCAACAATGATGACGTTTTACGCTGACAGAAGAAAAGCATCTGCACACTTTCAAAAGCAATAGGTTCTTAATTAAAAATATTGATTGCTTAAAGTGCTTTTAATTTGCTTTGGGTCTTGGATCGCATCTGGCATAACACCTAAGAGTAGGCTGTGATAACTATTAAGAATATGGACTTGGCCAAATAAGGAATTAGTATATGAAATTTTTAAATTTTATTTTAGTAATGAGTATAGTAGCTGTCTCCCTAGCCCCAAAAAAAGCTGTTGCTGATGAGTCTATAAGAGTTAAGCTTTTTCAAAGTTTAAAAAGCTCAAGGAACACGGTAGAAAGAGAAATAAGTAAAGGAAAAAATTCAGTTGTTATTTCTGAAGGCATTATTAATTACAATATAACACCCAAACACAAAATTAAGGTCAATCTCGAATTTGTAGGAGATGGAATGGCAAAATGGATTGATGCGCGACTGGTTGTATATTTAAATAATGATAATGGTGGAATGATTTTAGATGTAAACAATATTTTATCTCCAGAAACTAAAATTGCTTCCAAAACTACATATAAAAGCAATAACGAAGTCATAACAAAAATGTACATTCCAATTAATATATTTTCACCTGAAGGAATGGCGATCCGACTGGGAGCTTTGGCGGCTTACGCTAAAAATGGTAAGTTAGGTAGCCTACATCTCACGCGAGACCATGTTGAGTAAATGTAAGTTTTTAATATTTATATTTCTTTTTTACCCGAATTATACATTCGGCTCAGAACAGGTTCTAGGGTGTAAAGGATTATTTTCCACGAGTCATGCAGAGAGAATTTCTCTTAATCTTTCTCAGGTGGCTTCTCTGCGGAATTTCAGTTTCTATGGGGCTGAGATGGATAAAACTATGCAGGAAAAGCTTTCCCTTATACTGCCATGGCTTCCTTCGGCTGGGCGTCCAGAAATCGTGGATGTGGGAACGGGAACAGGAAATCTTGCGGGAGCCGTTGCCAAGATGTACCCGCATGCTCAAGTGATAGGGATAGATTTATCCCCGGAAATGATTGAAATCGCCAAAACTCAAAATAATTTTCAGAATTTAACTTTTCGTTTAGTTGCAGCTCATACACCTTTTTCTAAGGAATCCAGTGCGGCTATATATAGTTCGATACTTCATGAGATCTATTCGTACAGCGGAGATTCTTTAGAAGCTGTAAGATCTGCATTGAGCGTGGCAAACCAGAGTTTAATGAAAGGTGGCAGAATAATCATCAGAGATTTCATTCAGCCGAGCAATGGCGACAAGGTCGTTATTTTGGTTCATAACAAATCAGATATGGTGCCTGAAAATACTTTCCAAAATTTTGCGCAAAATTTTGGAAGAAAAGTTCCTTTCAAGGTCATAGCGGAAACAGCGGACTCCATTTCTTACGAAACAAATTTAGCTTCTGCTTATGAATATATTTTTAGAAAAGACTACCATGCCAACTGGGATGTTGAACTCAATGAAAAGTATGGATTTTGGACAAGAGAAGAGGCATTATCGTTGCTTCAAGGTTCAGGATTTAGAATACTAAAATATGAAGAATTAGACAATGCGTGGATTTTAGCTAATAGAATTGAAGGCAAAGTCAAAATAATAGATCCGGCGACCAAAGAGGATATTCCAATCCCAAAATATCAAACCATTATCGCGGCCGAAAAAAAATAGCGCAAGCTAGTTAGGTTAACTGTTGCGTGTTCGACTCTACAAATATTTAGTGCGTCGTGTAAACTTGTGGTTCAATTCATTAGACAGTAGAACTGTCCTTAAGATATTTTTTAGATTCATTAATTACAACCACAACATTCCGGGGGGAATATGAAAATACTTTTAATCGCGCTTACATTACTTACATCACAGGTTTCATTTGCGAGTGAGTGCATTCTTCAGCAAGCAATTAGAAATTTTAATGTTATTGATTCGTACACGGTTGAAATCGATGCCGGCACTAAAGACTATGTGGTCCATGTGAATTATTGCAATGAACTTGAGTGGTCGCACAAAATTGGTTTTGATACATTTGGAAGTTCAAGAGTTTGTCGTGGAGACAGATTGCTAGTTTTAGATACTTTTTCTAACCAAGTAAAACAAAGCTGCCTTATCAATTCTATCGAAAGAGTAAAGTAATCCAAAAAGCAATCAAGGAGCTCTTGGTATCCTTACCAAGAGCCCCCAGATTTTCCCCCTAAAACACCAAAGAACCCTGACCCTTATTTTCTTGGGACATTTCGTAGAATCTACGTCCCTTATCAATGAAAAACCATATCGGCTTTCTGAATAATGTTATAAATGAATAAATTGACAATGTCTATAACAAATAGACAGTTTTATTGTCATAATGACATTTTACGTGTCACAATGTAATTTTTAGTCAAAATCGACAAAAAAAGTCGAAGTTATAGAGATTATAGATTGGGTGGCATCTTGTAATCTTCAATGGCTATGGCATTTCTACTCATAAAAAGGGAAAATGACCTCAGAGGTTGTGCTGGGATTTAGTTTATTGAATCCTATGTTGGTCTCGTGTTTGCTCCCTTTTATATAAATTTAGTTTTTCCTTAAAAATTAAACCAAGGAGTTTTTATGCAAGATACTTTTATAGCGCCAATGACGGGCAAGATACCAAGAGACTATGAAGCCAATCCCGATGTTAACTTTATGAATGAAAACAAAAGCAATTATCTCAATAAAATTCTAAGAGGAGAAATCAGCGCAGTGGAGGCCTATGAGCAGGTGATTCCTACTTTCAAAGACAAGACAGATCGTCTTCGACTTACAGAAATCAGAGACGAACACGATAGGATTGTAATAAAACTTAAAGCTCTAGTAGAGCATTCCATGTTTGCCGCAGATGAAAGCTCAGGTTCCTGGGGAACTATTGTGACAACAATTGTAGGAGCTGCAAAGTTGGTGAGCAATACGATCTCACTAGTTACATTGATGGAAGGCGAGGAGCATGGATTGAGGCTCTACAAAGAAGCCTTAGAGTACAATCTTACAGAGGAAGAGCATGAACTCATCGTTGAAGATATTATGCCACTATTACAAAAGCATATCGCGAGTCTGGAATATATGATCAAGCATCAGAATGATAGCATAGTTCATAAAGAGTGAGCGAAGAATTATTTTTGGCCGCAAAAGCAGGTACGTGCAATTTTTGAAATTTAGCGAATAAAAAAGGCTGTGAGTTTTTACGGCCTTTTTTATTATTTTATAAGCTATTGAATTTACTTAATAAAAATACCAAGGTCCAGATCTAAAAATTATTTTTAAAAAATACTTGAAGTACGGTAAATGTACGGTTACTTTGTGAGTACGAGGTTTGTACGGTATGAAGAACTTAACAGAGAATCAGAAAAATGTTTTAGACTTTCTTAAGAAATACCAAGAACGGTATGGTTTTCCTCCCACTTATGAGGTCATCGCCAAGCATTTTGGGTTCTCTGGTAAGTCTTCAGTACAACATTACATTGATGCACTTATTGCGAAAGGGTACTTAACGAAAGAGAGGTATTTATCACATGGCCTAGTCCTTCATGAAGAAGGAAATCTAATTCCCCTATTAGGTAAAGTGGCAGCCGGTGCTCCATTAGAGCATATAAAATATAACGAACGCATTGAAGTACCCTTAGCAATGCTAAAAGGACCCGGCTCCTACTTTGCGCTTCAAGTTTCTGGTCAATCAATGATTGGCGAAGGAATCTTGGATGGCGATTATGTGATAATACGCGAACAAGAGACCGCTAATAACGGAGATATTGTTGTCGCTGAACTTGATTACGAAGCGACTATTAAAAAGTTTTTTAAAAAGAAAAACAGAGTGGAACTTCATTCTGCGAATCCAGAATTTAAACCCATCTTAGTAGAGGACGGAATACCTTTTAAGATTTCCGGAATCTACTTAGGATTAATCAGGTACTAACAGATGATTAAAAAGCAAGTTTGGTTTTCTCAAGCACAGAGAATTCTCTTAGTAGTCTTACTTTTAAAAATACTTGTTCTGTTGGGTGCCTAAAAATATTCACTAATTGAATAGAATTTTAATGATGGCTTGAAAAATCAGCATAAGGAATAGGTGTACCTAAAATGAAGAAACCTTTCCTAAATACGCCCGGTAGATCTGCATTGCAGAATGAGAACGGACGATTTGAAAAACAAACACACGAATTGGATCTTTCTCACTTTGAGTGGGTGGATCCGGAGGATGTATTAACTTTAAAAACAAAGTTTTATGAAGATCAGGCAAGATCTATCGTTACGAGTAATGAGAGCCCAGATTTAGGATTTACGTATACGTTGAATTCATATCGCGGTTGCGAACATGGGTGTGCTTACTGTTACGCAAGACCTACGCATGAGTATCTTGGATATTCCGCAGGTTTAGACTTCGAGTCTAAGATCTTTGTAAAAATGAATGCTCCTGAATTATTACGGGAGAAATTTATGTCGAAGAGCTGGAAGCCAGAACCCATTTTTATAAGTGGGATCACGGACTGCTACCAGCCCATCGAAAGAAAACTAGAACTCACAAGGAGGTGTTTAGAGATATTTAATGAGTTCAATAATCCGTTGTTCATCGTGACTAAAAATCATCTGGTAACTCGGGACATAGATATATTGAGCGAGCTTGCAAAAAAGAAATTAGTAAGTGTGACTCTTTCCATCACTACGTTAGACGTCGAACTTGCTAGAAAATTAGAACCAAGAACTTCATCACCCCCGGCAAAGCTGGAGGCTATAAAGCTTCTGGCGGAGGCGGGGATTCCCACTGGTGTGAATGTGGCTCCCACCATCCCAGGTCTTACTGATCACGAAATGCCAAAAATCTTGGAGGCGGCAGCACATGCCGGAGCCACTCGAGCAGGTTTTGTGGTCTTAAGACTCCCTCATTCTGTTAAGGATATTTTTGTAGAATGGATTAAATCTAATTATCCAGAAAAAGCAGATAGGGTAATTAACTATATTAAAGAAATGCGTGGCGGAAAACTCTATGACTCTAGTTATGAAACACGTATGAGTGGGGTAGGCGAAAAAGCACAAAGTATAGCGAATGTCTTTGAGGTTTTTACGAAAAGATACAATTTAAATTTAACATCCTCAAAATTAACTACGAAACTCTTTAAACGTCCAAGTCACCAATTAGAACTCCTTTAATTATTCTATGAGCTTCTCTAACTTCTTTCGTAGAATTTCGGCATCAACAGGTTTTATGATGTAGTCATTTGCACCTGAAGCAACAATCTCTTCGACTTCGTATTTATCATTTACTCCTGATACCATAATGATTTTTGATTTTTCTGTATAAGGATTTGTTTTCAAATACATTAAAAGTTTTTTTCCATCAACTCTTGGCATCTTCACATCAATAAAAATAAAATCTATTTGTCCATCTGTGGCAATGATATTGTCCCGCTTGAACAACGCTAGGCTTCCATCTTCAGCCTCATGAATGTATTTGATACCGATTTTTTTAAGAATTTGTTTGAGAACTATGCGGTCAACTTCATTGTCATCAACTATCAGTGCTACTTTTTTATTCCATGTGATCACTTTTAGCTCCTAGCTTACAACTTTAAGTTTTTTTAACTCTATTATTGCTTCGATGTATGATTTTTCGAGATCATCTAATTTTTGCCTCATTACCAGTTCGTTTTTGGCTAATGCTTTTTCCTCAATGAAGGAACAAATTTCTACCATCGATATAATACCTAAATGGCTGCATGTTGATTTTAATCGATGTGCGCGATCAGAAAGATCCTGATAATTGGAATGGTTAAGCAGGTTTTTCATATCAGAAAGATCGGTTGGAAAAGTTTTAATTAAAATTTGGACAATTTCCTGGAGAAGATCTCCGTCGTCATCGCTTAGAGCTTTTATCTTTTGGAGGGCCGTGGGATTAATCTCTACGGGTTCTGTTTTTATATTTTGCTTACTTGTCCATTCGCCGATTTTTCCTAGAAGTTTGTCAAATGGCATAGGTTTGGAGAGATAATCGTTCATTCCAGCGGCGAGACACTTTTCTTTTTCGCCTTTAATAACGCTTGCTGTGGCTGCGATGATTGGAATGTTGGGTTGATTTTTTCCTTTGCGAATTATTTTTGTTGCTTCGTAACCATCAATTATAGGCATATGACAATCCATTAAAATCAAATCAAAAACTTCTTTTGCTAGAAGGTCTATGACGTCTTGGCCATTACTTACGATCTTGTACTTGCAATTCATTTTAGACAGCAAATTTGCAATAACTTTTTGGTTTACGATATTATCTTCAGCAACTAACACGTAAGGTTGATTTTTGAGATCGAAGGGTTTGTCTTGAAGAATATTTGCTTGTTCAATTCTGCAAATCGAAGCATCAAAAGGTATCTCAAACCAAAACTTAGAACCTTTCCCCGGAACACTACTCACATCGATTTTTCCATTCATCATTTGAACGAGCAATCTACAAATAGATAAGCCCAGGCCTGTGCCTCCAAATTTTCTTGTAGTTGTACTGTCTGCTTGTGAAAATGCACTGAAAAGTTTTGCTTTAATGGTTTCATCAAAACCTACGCCCTGATCTATAACTTCAAAATGCACAATGGCTAAAGAGTCTTTGGTTTCCTTTAATTTTACATTTATGTTGATAAGACCCTTGTGCGAAAACTTAATAGCGTTTCCGACAAGGTTTAAAATAATTTGCCTTAATCTTAGAGAATCACCTAGAACCAATTCAGGAATACTATCATCATAAGAAATTTTAAGTTCTAAATGTTTGTGCTTTGCGGAGTATTCCATACTTTTGGAAGCAGAAAGAATAAGTTGCTTGATTTCAAATGGCGTAATATCTAATTCTAGTTTTCCAGCTTCGATCTTAGACAAATCCAATATGTCATTGATGAGGGCTAATAAAGCTTCAGAAGATTGTTGTAGAGTTTGCATGAAATCTTTTTGCTCAGCTGTAAGACTTGTTTTTTGCATAAGCTCGATCATTCCATAAATACCATTCATGGGCGTTCTAATTTCATGGCTCATATTTGCCAAAAAATCAGACTTCATTTGGGAAGCTTCAATAGCTTTCTGTTTTAAGTCTCGGAGTTGTCTTTGAATTACGCGTTTTTTTCGAATGTCATAATACATATTAGAGCAAGCAATAAACATAAGAGCCAAAATTAAAAAAAGTCCGACATACATTGTAGTGTCTAGAAATCTGGCTGTTTCTCTAGCGTTTAAACTTCTTTCATCCAAAAGCCTGGTTTCAAGTTCTTCGATCTTGGCCATTTGTAATCGAATTTGGTCCATGATCTGCTTGCCTTCGCCGCTTTGAACTCTTTTTCGCGCAACCTCTACTTTTCCGCTTCGAACTTGCTCAATGACACTGGACAAGAAATTCATTTCTTTGCTTATTAAATTTTGAAGTTCTGGAAGTAGCGCTTGTTGGTAGGGATTGTCTTTGGTTTTTTCTCTTAGAATTTCAAGATAGATTTTGATTTTTTCTTCCGAATCTTTATAAGGATCTAAAAATTCTTCCTTCTGAGCAATAGCATAGCCACGCTCAGCAGTTTCTGCATTCACGAGAAAAAATTTTAATTCATAAATTGTATTGATCACATCTTTACTGTGGTCTCTCCAGGCCGATTCTTCTTGAAAGAGATGAGAGGTTTTAAATAACACTAGCCCTGTAGCAACTAAAACTATAAAGCCCGCTACGATTGAGAAAACGGTAACGCTCTTTTTTCTAAATATATTTATCATAGTATTAAATTGTTACAAAATTTATTTCATCGGACAAGTTTTAGAAGTGCCCTTCTTGAGAAAATTCAAAAGGTCCAGGTATATTAATCGCCCTCGAATGTCACCTTAGGGAAGAATAAATAGTTAAAGTAATACGTTAACAATCTCTTTAAGGCTTTACGGGGTAAAATTTGAGGAAAGAATTACCTTAAACTATGATTTTTCAGAGAGCTCTAGATCTATTCAAAACTCCATGCTAATCTAATCTGAAAAGGTAACAATGAAAAAAGCAGTCCTAGTCGGAATCCAACTTCCCAGCATGTCAGATCATGATCTTCAAAGCTCCCTTCAGGAGCTTTCGAGGCTTGTTAACACTTTAGGTTATGAAGTGGTGGGGCAACTCACGCAAAAAAGATCCTCAGAACGTGGGGGAACTGTAGTTGGAGAAGGTAAGCTTAAAGAACTTGCTAAATGGACTGGGGGAAATGGAACAGTTGCTTCCATGGCCGTTCGCAAATTATCAAAAGCTGCTTTAAAATTTGACAAAAATAAACCTGAAGAAGAAGTTGAAGAAGAAACAGCAGAAGAGGTTTCGGTTGAGCTTGAAGAAGCAGAAATTCTCGAAGAATCAACAGCCCAAACTCAACAACCGGTTCAAGAAGCTGATGTTGTAATCTTCGATATGGATTTAACTCCATCCCAACTTAGAAATTTAGAAAGTGCATTAGGAAAATCTGTTATCGATAGAACGGGCGTGATCATCGAGATTTTTTCTCGTCACGCAAGAACAAAGGCGGCGAGACTTCAAGTTGAGATTGCAAGACTTGCATATCTTACTCCAAGAATTCGAGAAGCGGGTGTCGGTGATGGCAGAGGAGGCGGCGGGACCAGCGGTCGTGGCGGCGGTGAATCAGCCCTAGAACTAGATAAAAGAAATATTAGAGACCGAATCAAAGAATTAAAAAATGAATTGGCGGCCATTGGTCAAGAGCACTTGACAAGAAGGTCAAGACGCCAACAGGAAATTTCTGTGGCTCTAGTAGGTTACACCAATGCCGGAAAATCATCTCTGATGAGAGCAATGACGGGCAGCGAAGTTTTAATTGCTGATAAATTATTTGCGACTTTGGATACAACAATTCGTCCTATGTTTCCAGAATCTCGTCCCAAGATTTTAATTTCGGATACAGTTGGATTTATTAAAAAGCTTCCCCATGACTTGGTGGCGTCTTTTAAATCAACGCTAGATGAGGCTTTAAGTGCTTCGTTACTATTGTTCGTGGTGGACAGCGCTGACCCTTCTTTTAGATCACAATTAGAAGTGACTAAGAAGGTTTTAGGTGAAGTTGGCGCAACGGATGTTCCTCATCTTTTAGTTTTAAATAAACAAGATAAACTTAAAGACTACGAAAAAGAAGAGCTCCAAAAAGAGTTTCCCGATGCATTCCTACTCAGCACAAGATCAAAAGAGGATCTCACTGCTTTAAGAGAAAAAATCTTAAGTTATTTTGAAGAAGATATGGTGGACGAAGAAATCTTAGTCCCATATTTTGCAAAAGGAATCATTGGAGAAATCAGATCTCGTATGCGCGTTTTATCAGAAAAATACGACGAAAACGGAGCAAAGCTTCTAGTGAGAGCAACCCCAGAAAATCTAAAAAAAATCAAAGGCCAAATCACAACCGCAATCCGCCGCCAATAACCAAAAGGTACCCCGCACCTTTCGGTGGCGCAACTGCTAACAGGGCACCCATTTTGCTAAGTAAATACCGTTACTAATATGACGGGTATGGGGTTCTAATTCATGAATATTATATATATTTTAGCGATAATTTTTACGTTCATTGCTCAAGGTTCATTTGCTCAAAGCGAGTCGTCAGTTAAAAACGACGATTGGTTTGGTATCAAAGGACGTGTAAGGGCGGTGGATCGTTGGGAAGAAAAATCCAATGATATGCAACACACCGTGCGTGGACAGATTAGAGTCGATGGCTGGGTAAAGCTTGATAAAGCAGGTTGCGTAAAATTAAATGCCCGTCTTACGAGTGGTCAGAACTACAATAGCGAATGGCTAATCACAAATTTGGCTGATGGATCAGAAGCCTATGATATCAATCTCAGAAGACTCTACGTGGATTACTCATGTATCAATGAAAAAGTAATACTCCAAGCCGGAGCAATGCCGGTAATGACAAATGGAAGACTGGGTCTTACAGATTACGGTTGGGTTGATGGTGTTAGAGTTATTATCGAAGATAAGAATAGAACTTGGTATCTTTCGGTAGGTGAAATTAGCGATTTAAAAACTCCAAATGTATTCAAAAGAAAGCACGAAGGCATTAATTATCTTCAAGCTGAAGTGAATCAAAAATTTGGAAAAGGAAACTCATTATTCGTAAATGTTTCAGAATACGAAGACACATTGTATTCTAGAGCAGGTTTAAAGTATGCGATGAATGAGTACTTTAAATGGCTTAGAGTTGTATCGCTGGAATCTGTCGCGGCCGAAGCTTTACTTTCGGGTGATGAAAAAATTGGTTCGCATTTTGAATCTTTATTCAAAAGAGGAGAGTGGAGTTTTATTGTTATTTATGCTGATATCCATCCAAACCCATCTGACATTGATAAACTCAATTTATTAGTTAAAAACTCATACGGATATGGTAAGAACTATTACTTCGAACCGAGTCGCACATTTGGAAAAAATGATAACTGGATTTTTGGAATGCGTATCAGAGATGGGGACGCTGGACTTTTAGTTGAAACGCAGTTCACAAGGAATTTTAAAGTAAATTAATATGACAGAATCAATTGCATTAGAACCAACAGTTAAATTAGGCGAGTTCGCACTTCTCAAAGTTGTAGCAGTAGAAGAAGTTGGTGCATTTTTAGATTGGGGAATGCCCAAGGACCTTTTCTTGCCTTACGCTGAACAAACTGAAGATCTTAAGTCTGGCGATGAAATAATTATTTATACTTATCTCGATAAAGCAGAAAGAGTTGCAGCTTCTATGAGGCTTAATCGCAATAAGGCCACGTTTCCAATGTCCTACAAGGCTGGGGATATAGTTGATCTTTTGATCGCAGCACGCACAGATCTTGGCTTTAAAGCAATTATTGATAGCAAGCACATTGGCGTTCTTTTTAAGAACGAAGTCTTTCAAGAGCTTAGTTATGGACAAAAAATCAAAGGTTACATCAAAGCATTAAGACCTGACGGAAAAGTAGATTTAAGTCTTCAATCGGGAACAACGGGTCACAAAGCAGCTGCAGGAATTGATGAGAAGATTTTAGAATTACTAAATGCCAAAGAAGGTTTTTTGCCAATTCACGATAAAACTCCATCGGAATACATTCATGGATTATTTGGAGTAAGTAAAAAGAAATATAAAATTGCTTTGGGTGCTCTTTACAAAAAAAGATTGATCACAATCTCTGATGATGGAATTAGACTCATTAAGAAGTGATTTGTGATTTCGCTTTTTTCCAAGATTTCTTTAAATCCTTACTAAATCCTGTAGTTTTATTTTCATAAAAATTCGACTCATAGCTTTTTACAAATTCTTTTGAAAATGGTCTAAGTGTCTGAAATTTTCCAGAGAGTCTTTCTAAATATTTTTCGGGAGATTCATCTTTAGACCTAGGTAATCCTTTTTTATTTCCAAAGGTAAATATTTCTCGAAGTAAAACCTGATATTCATTTGTATTTTCATATTTATTTAATAGCCACTGAGAAATAATTTTTACTGAAATTAGAAGAGAAATAAATCCCAGCAATATCCATCCTAGATTCTGTCTAATACTTTGAATAAGGTCTTTTTGATATTCTTTATCAAAATCGATTAGGAAAGCCATCCAAGTATAATTGATGTTTTCGACCCACGCGAGAACGCTCTCATACATCTTTTGAAAGTTTTTTTGAGTATCAGTTCTTGAAGCAAGAGCATCCTCAAAGAATTGTTCTGCACCCAGTTCAATCCTCATGGGCGTAACTAGTGCTGTCGGGTCAATTCTTTGCCAGCGGTTCTCTAGATAAACTTCTACCCAAGCATGAGCATCTTTTGTAGAGATTCTCCAGAAGTCACCGAAGCTATTCCATGCACCGCCTTGAAAGCCCACGATCACGCGAGCCGGGATTCCCATCGCACGAGCAAGCGTTGCATAACCACCTGCAAAGTGTTCGCAGAAACCTTCCTTGCGATCAAAGAGAAATTCTTCCAATTCATTTTCGCCATAAACTCCAGGGTTCAATGTATATTTGAATTTAGAAGAGACAAAGAAATTATTGAGAGCTTTGATTCTATCAGATTCAAGTTTAGATTTATTTTGATCCACGAAGCTTTGAACTTTTGATGAAAGTTCCGGGACTTGCAGGTCCTGTGCGCCAGGCCTTGTCGTGTCAAATGCCCCAAAAGTTGAAATTCCTCGATAGAGAAAAGTTTTTTCTAAAGAAAGATTGGATCTAAAAATAGATCCTTCTAATGACCTTACAAAAAAAGTTTCTCCATTTATTGAATTAGGAGTTTCTAAAGCAAATATATAAGTTTGATTCCCTGGTTCTAAGTAGACGTCATATTTTATTCTTCTAGTATTTTCGCTGGAAATAATATTTTTATTATTAGAAGAATTTCTATCCCCTTCAATTTTCCAACTGAGTCCTTCAGACTTATTGAGTACAGCGCCTCTCCAATAAAGTTGATTAGGTCTTGGCGTAAAATTAAAAAACTTTGTTCTAAAGACTAAAACATTAGTCTGAACAAGCTCTGATGTTGTGCCAGGAGAAAGTTGCTCTGAAAATCCAGTTTTACTTTGAGGACGAGAATTTTTCTTGGCCCAAGGCAGAATTACTCTTGGAAATAAAAAGAAAAGGACTACGGTCATTGGAATAGATAGGACAAAAATTCTCGATATGAATTGGAAAGGCTTTTTTTGGCTAGGACTTAGCATAGATAACCAAAGCCCAAAGAATCCTATGAATAAAAAGGGTGTCCAATACAAATCTAAACTGAAAAGAGGTTTCATTGCTAAAAGCATGAAGCCTAGAATCACTAGATATTTATGGTCTCTTTGATTTTCATAATCAACAATCTTGAGTGCTGTTAATCCCATAATCAGTGTCGTAGAAGCTTCTTGTCCTAAAAAAGTTCGAAACTGTGCGTAGATCAAAGCCAAGAGTAAAATACTTAAAGCCGTAGTGATTCTTCTTGAAATTATAGGGAAGTTTTTAGTTTCAGATAAAATTTTATAGCCAATAAGTAGGCCAGAAAAAAGCGATATCCATATGGGTGAATCAAAAGCGATCATTGCCAGGAGCAGTATAAGTGAAAACGATAAATACTTTTGAGAGGAGAACTTCATACCTCTTCCTCATTCAAAAGGGCGAGGAGCTTCATGCAATCTCTATAATGAATAAGTCCTTTTCCCGAATCAATTTTTTTATTATTGAGATGGAGAGCGTATTGATGTCCATTCGTTTCGCAATTATGTACCCAAACAGCCAGCTGTGAAACTCGATCCTCAAAATTATTAAGTGTCGCTGTCTGTTCCCAAAAAAAATCATAAGAATGATCTTGGTTACTTTCATAGTTTTTAATTAAAACTTCTTGGTGCTTGCTCGATTGAAGCCAATTTATTCTGCGTATTGGATCCCCAGGAGAATAAACTTTGTGATCTCTGAAAAGACCTTGCTCTCCTAGTGCATTCGAACTTTTTTCACGCACAGGGAATTCGTGGGATCCTTTGAGAGCAGGGTAAACTAAAATTTGTTCATTACTTCTAAAGTATCTCCAAGTTCTTAACATTTGAAAAGGGTAGTGGCTTTCGATTAAAAAGCGTGGAAGATTTTGATAACCACGCTTCAAAGGTGTGAATGAAACTTGAGTGATGCTGTCTCTAAGGGCCTCGATTTCTGGGACAATGGTTTTTTCTTTTTTTGGATCATTTTGATATGTTATTTCGAAATCATATCTTGAAATATCAGATTTGTTATTGAGCGTAACACCAATCTTGTTTTCTTGTTCTGCAAATACATGCTGAACAGTTACATCAGTTATAAAAGTGAACTGCATATTGCGATTAGCGATGTACATAGAGGTGACAGCAAAAGAGATAAGTAAAAAAACAAAGATTCCCAAAAGGTTATTGGCATAACCCAAGGCAAACATAAGAAGCATCAAAACGATCAAGCCAAAGGCTATTCCAAAACCTGTAGGAATAATATAAGGCTTCTTCTTTTTATTTTGGAATAGCTTAGATTGGGACTGAAGTTTCTCTAAGTAGTTCTTTAGCCCATTCTCGACCAGATTTTCGGCCATGATTTCCTCCCAAGCGGTGACTTAAAACTGAGATCGCCACAGCCTGAATATCCTCGGGTTTTAAATAATTTCTACCTTCAATGAACGCCCAGGCTTTGCCGGCCTTGATGAGGGCAATTCCAGCTCTTGTAGAGAGAGGAACCGAGCCGTTTTTGAGACCTCTAGACTTATCGAGTAGATCACTCACATAAATAGCAATGATTTCTGAAACAGTAACGTCAGAAACTTGTTTTTTAAATTGCACAAACTGAGCACTGGATAGAATCGAATTCAAAGTTGTGATTTTATCTCTAGAATCCTTAGATCTGAAAAGTTCGATTTCGGTTTTTTTGGAAGCATAATTCAATTCTAAACTCATAAGAAACCGATCCAGCTGACTTTCTGGCAAAGGAAAAGTTCCCATCTGCTGATGAGGATTTTGAGTTGCAATAACAAAGAATGGTTCCGGTAGAGGCCAGTTCTTTCCATCTAAAGAGATTTGATTTTCTTCCATGGCTTGAAGCAGAGCTCCTTGCGTTCTAGGACTAGCTCTATTCAATTCATCAGCTAAAACCATCTGAGTAAAAAGTGGTCCTTGGTGAAATTCAAATTTATGATCACGAGAATTGTAAACCTGACCACCCAAGATATCGGCAGGCAGAAGATCGACAGTGAATTGAATTCTCTTGGTTTCAAGACCAGAGAGCTTTGCAAGAGTTTGTACAAGCGTAGTTTTACCAACACCAGGAACATCCTCAATCAAGAGATGTCCTCCAGAGAGCAAACAGGTTACTGCCAGTTTAATTTCTTGGGACTTATCGAGAACGATATTAGATGTTTCATTGATGAGTTTTTCAAATACAGGTTGCATCTGATATTTATAATCTGAATTTCAATATGATTGAACCTATTTTTAGAGATATTCCTAGGCTTTCGCCTTGCTTCAGCGTCTTTACAAGCCACATCAATAATCCGATGAATGTTATGGATATGTATAAGGTATTTAAGTTTATTATTATAATGATTTTCATTTTTTCTTTAAGTCCGTCTTTAATGGCTAAAGAGAAATGTGAAGATGTACAAAATATTTTTGGTCTTGAAGATGTTATTCACACTTCATTATTATCTCAGCCTCCATGCAAAAAATTAAAAGAAATTTGGGATCAGAGAGTAAAACTTTCTATACGAGCGCCTAGAAATTTCGATAACAAATTTTCCCGTGCATTCACCGATTGCCAGGCTGGACTTTATAAAAATTGTTACCAGCAACAAAAAGATATCGCAGAAGAAGATTTGCATAAAGTCTTTCAAGAATTTAAAAAAGATCCTTATTTAAAAATGGAAGATCCTGCCAGGATGTGTTTGCAGAGAGCTTACATCTTGGCAGAAAAGTTATCAAAAGCTGGATACAAAGTAGAAATTGCGGGATTTTTGAGTCCCACTCTTGTGGGTTTAGTTAAAAACGAAAAAAATGAAATCGTGGGCTTCAATCAATATTCTCCGCTTTTAGAGCGGGGTTATCACTATGCAGTGAGTGTAGATGTAAAGCTCGCCAATGGGAAGATTGAAAAAAGAATTTTAGATCCTCAGTATGCAGAGGAGCCCATGTCCGTGGATGTCTACAGTAGGCACTTAACTGGAGATAAGTGCTATAAAAAATCAAGGCCCGAAGGGTGCCAAATCGAATTCAATACTCCAGTAGTATTTAATTATCAAAAGTATAAACCCGATAATTTTTTGAAAGGCAAATTACTTCTTTTGAATCAATGTGGCTGGAATATGCTAGATTCTGCAAAAGAAGATATTGATTTTATCAGAAGTAAAAATTTCTTAGCCAAACCTCTAAAAGCAACGCAGACAGATTTAGGTGAAGAAGAAATGAAAAGGTTGCTGCATATCAAAAATTTAGAAGAAAAAATAGAGCTTTATCAAAGCACTATTTATGAAATAGAAGATGCACTCGATAGTAAAACTCAAATTTTAAATTCTGAAAGCAGAAAAACAGCTGAAAGAGCTATAAAGAAAGCCCGTAAAAAAATCTTAGAACTTAAGTACGAGCTTTCAATTCGAGATACTCAAGAGAAATGATTAGCCTTGTTTCCAGATGGGTCCAAGGTAGTCGTTCTTCCCAATATCAACGCCATTAGATCTTAAAATCGAATAAGCAGTTGTAAAATGAAAATTGAAGTTCGGGATTGCATGTTGGATCAAGTAAGTCTTTCCATCCATAACCATTCCGGGTTTGAAAGAGGAAGTGATCTTCTTAGATTCATACCCAGAGAAGTGCTCGGGTTTTACTTTTTCTAGAACCGCAATAGTGTTGTCGATTCTTTTCATAAATTCTTCAAGAGTTGTTTCCTCGTCTTTGAAGCTTGGAACTTCCAAGTTTGTGAGTCGGCCGACAAACATTTTTGCCGTATCACAAGTGATTTGAATTTGACGCGAAAGTGGAAATTGGTCCGCAATGAGCCTAGTGTTGAATAGAACTGACATATCTATTTTTTTAGTTTCAGCAAAGCCTTGGGCTTTTGATAAAATATTTTTAAGTTGTTCTAGTCCCCAGATAAATTGTTGAGTGGTAACTTCTGTAATGCCGATGTTCATAATATACCTCGTGTTTGGGTGAACAGATATACTTCTCCTGAGACATCAAAAAATCAAGGCTTATTCCTTCCAGAGACCTCTGGCTTGAAGCGTTCTTTTTAATTTTTCGTTATATACGTTAATGAGAGCTTCATACACCGCATCGCCTTCAATTATTTTGAGCGCGTGAGCAATAGCTTGCAATGTGGCCATGCCTTCGGGAGTATTTTCTTTGCGCATAAAAAACTTATTGGTATTTGGCGTAGATATCATAACTCGAGGTAGCGCTGCTAGTTCTTTGTGGCGATGATGAACCTTGCTGGCTTGGCGCCAATTTCCATCCGGTACAATCAATTGAATAGGTTTGTCGCTTTCATTGGCCAATTCCTTAGTCAATTCCACGGAGCCTTCGCAAGGATAAAAAACCAAGCTCCGGTAGTTATTATTCAGAAGATCGGAAAGATCTAAGGTTTTTTTATCCAAACCTCGAATTCTCATTACGCTATTCGAAAGTGCTTTGATAGCAAGTCTACCTGTGTTTGTTGGTCGCTTCAGTTCTTTGGCATGAACGACGAGGGCGATTCTAGTTTTAATTTCAATCGTAGGAATAAGGTCACACATACAAATTTCTTTGTGAAGGTAACATTCCAAGCAGGGATTTTTAGTTTTTCTTTGTCTATCTAAAGTTAAATCAGACGACATGATCATTCCAATTTAATTTTATCATAAGATTTTTAAAGTCATCAGGCAGCGTGGCTTTGATATTCATTTGCATGTTTGTTTTTGGATGTATAAATGAAAGTTCGGTACACGCCAATAACAATCTTTTGATTTTAAATTCATTTTCAAAAAATTTATTGTGTTTAGCCGCTCCATGAGTTGTGTCGCCAATAATGGGATGATTGATGTGTCTTAAGTGGCGTCTGATTTGATGCTTTCTGCCCGTGACCGGCATAGCCAACACAAGGGAGTATCTACTCGTTGGATATTTATCAACTTCAAAAGGTAGTTCGATTTGGGCAAGAACTTTTATTTTTGTGATCGCTTCTTGTGCAGGTTTATCTTGTCTGGCTTTTTTATCCGCAATTCTATCGAGTTCTTCTTTTAGAGGATAATCGATAGTGATGTCTTCTTTGACGTAACCCCGAACAATGGCGAGGTATTTTTTGTGAACTCGGCGTTCTACGAACTCGGTTTGCATAATTCTTGCGATGTCTGAGGAAAGTGCAAATACTAGCGTTCCAGAGGTGGGTTTATCGAGACGATGAACGGGAAATACTTGAGCTCCCAGCTGATCCCTTAAAGAATTTACAACAGATTCGGTCTCACCAAAATTCATTTTTGTGCGATGAACCAAAATTC
This sequence comes from Bdellovibrionota bacterium, assembly GCA_040386775.1. Taxonomy (NCBI): domain Bacteria; kingdom Pseudomonadati; phylum Bdellovibrionota; species Bdellovibrionota bacterium. The sequence continues at coordinate 69,537 of JAZKEU010000015.1, forward strand.
CTGCTGGCTTATTCACTGCTATTAAGTATTGATCTTGGAAAATTATAGATATTGTCACAATCAAATATAATATCCCATATTAGTGACTTTTAGTTCAATATATTTTACCAAAATCACATAATTGTGCTAAGGTTCTTCCACCGGAGTAAAACGATGAAATTGGATGAAAATACTAAGAGACGTATATTGGAGTTATGGGAAAAGAAAGTCCGTGTAAAGTGCCCTGAAATCAGGGGCCAGCCTCGGATTGAACTCTTAGATCATTTGCCACAGTTTATAGACCGATTGTTTGCTGCTCTCCGAAAAGAAGAGCATCACACAGAAATGAAAAGAACCGAGCATGTGAGTAAAATTCATGGAAATCTAAGATCAAAGATTGAAGATTATTCTTTAGCAGAAGTATTGCGCGAGTATTCGATACTTCGTTTAGCAGTAATAGAAATTTTAAGTGAGGACCATATTCTTTCCGCTGAAGAACAAAATATTATTCATATTTTGATTGATGAAGCAGAGGTTGTTGCTGGTACAGAGTTTTCCGAGAGTCGCATACTCATTGCAGAGTGTTTAAATGAAGAATTAAAACGCAGCAACGCCGAACTGGAAAGATTTGCGGCGATTGCAGCCCATGATCTGAGATCACCTATTGCAACCATCATTGGATTTATAGATATCATCCAAGACGGTTATCCTAATCCTAGTGATCAAACTCTAAAAAGCTTTAAAGCTATTCAGTCTTCAGGTGAGCGCATGCTGCTTTTGATTGAAAGGCTTCTGGCCTACGCACAGTTGGGGCATGAGACTGCACTCATCAAAGATGTAAATCTCAATGAAGCTGTTTATGAGGTTGAGACCAGTTTAGCTGAAGATATAAATAAAGGGGAGGCAAAACTCATTTATGATAACCTTCCAACGATTCAAGCAGACCCAATGCTAGTTCATCAATTACTACAAAATTTAATTGGTAATAGCTTAAAATTTAAAAGTAAAAATCCATCGGTAATTAAAATTGAAGTTGAGAGCGAAGATGAAGATAAATGGACTATCAGTGTGCAGGACAATGGAATTGGCTTTGATGATAATCACAGCAAATCTATTTTTGAACCTTTCAAACGTCTTAACAGCACAAAAGAATATCAAGGCAGCGGGTTAGGGCTTGCCACAGTGAAGCGTGTGGTCAGTCTTCTGGGTGGAGAAATTTGGTGTGAAAGTAAAATTGGCGAAGGTGCAAAATTTATATTTACAATTCTAAAAAAAACTAAGTGATGTCTCAAAATCTACTCCAATTGAATGGCGGCAATAAGGCCTTCGGTATGCAAGTGCTGTTTGATCAGGCAACATTTGCGCTTAACGAAGGTGAGCATGTGGGTGTGATCGGTCCCAATGGTGCGGGCAAAACCACGCTTTTTAAAATTCTCATCGGCGAAGAAGATCTCGATGAAGGACAAATCGTCAAATCCAGATCTCTTTCCTTAGGCTATTTGTCTCAACACGATCATTGGCACGCTGATGAAACTGGAAACAGCTACTTGGAACGCATATCTAAGCTCCCACTTTGGCAAGTCAAGACCATGGGAAGAGAACTTAAAGTCACGGAAGATATTTTCGAAAAGAAGATCATGAGTTTGAGTGGTGGATATAGAATGCGGATTAAGCTGTTGGGATTGTTGGGGCAAGATCCAAATCTTTTACTGCTCGATGAACCCACAAACTATTTGGATTTAGAAACCACGCTATTGTTGGAAGTTTTTTTGCAAAGCTACGAGGGTGCGTTTTTACTTATTTCTCATGACCGTGAATTTTTAAGAAGAACCACGGATCATATTTTAGAAGTCGAGGCCGGCGAGATCGTAAAGTACAATGGAAACATTGATGATTACTTTGATCAAAAAGAACTCTTAAGAACACAACTTGAGGCTAAAGCGCGCAGCCAAGCCGACAAAAGAAAAGTGGTTTTGGATTTCGTAGCGAGATTTGGAGCTTCGGCGAACAAAGCCAAGCAGGCGCAAAGTAGACTGAAATCCTTGGACCGCATGGAAAACATTGCGATCAAAGATCTTCCTGTGGGTGCCAGCATTCAAATCCCAGAGCCTCCACATGTTGGCAAATCCATTATCAAGCTCGAGAAAGCATCTTTTGGCTATTCAGAGAAAAAAGTCATCAGCGATATTTCACTAGAGATAAAAAGAGGCGATCACGTGGCCGTGGTGGGATTGAACGGCGCAGGTAAATCCACGCTACTCAAAGGTATCGTCGGTACGCTAAAGCCTCTGGATGGAACAAGAGAATTGGGTTATGAAGTGAAAATAGGAATTTTTAACCAGCACGTGATTGAAGTGCTAAATCCAAATCACACGGTGATGGAATCGCTAGAAGATGCCGCCCATAATGATGTGAAACGCCAAGAAGTTTTGAATATGGCAGGATCTTTACTTTTCTCAGGTGATCGCATTCACAAAAAAGTGCAAATGCTTTCGGGCGGCGAAAAATCTAGAGTTGCCCTGGGAAGATTATTACTCGAAAAAGTTCCCTGCTTACTTCTAGATGAACCAACGAACCATTTGGATTTTCAAACTGTAGAGGCACTCACTCAAGCGCTGATCAAGTACACAGGTACATTTGTCGTCGTAAGCCATGATAGAGGTTTTATTAAAAGAGTAGGGAATAAGATTCTGGAAGTTTCTTCCGGCGGAGTATTGCTTTATCCAGGGACCTACGATGAGTATGTTTGGAGTTTGCAGAAGAGACTTGCGACAGAAGAAGACGTGGTTGAAAAAGTTGCGGTCAAGATTGTCGAAACTAAAAAAACTACAGACAAAAGAGAGCGTGACAAAAAACTAAGAACTTTAAGTCGTAAAATTGAACAGTGCGAAGAGACAATTGCAAAATTAGAAAAACAAAACTCCGAGATCAACGAAAAAATCGTTGCCGGAGATGCCTCTCGAGAGTTGGGACAGGAAATGGCCAATAACTTTATTAAAATTCAAGAACTAGAATCGGAATGGTTAAATATGGAAGAAGAGAAGAAATCTCTAACCGAAGATTTATAGCTGTTCGCGAGCGTTCAAACAAAGTTCATCGGCGCGCTCGTTGTGAGTTTTTCCAGAGTGAGCTTTTACCCATTTCCAAGTGATCTTGTGATTTTGACTGAGATAATCTAAAGCGATGATGATATCCACGTTAGGAATTTTTTGACCTTTGGCCTTTATCCAACCATTAGCCTTCCAGCCTTTACTCCAAAGCGTCATTGTATCCACAAGAATTCGACAATCAGTATAGAGAGTAACCTTAGAGCTCTGAGGTAAAATTTTAAGTGCTTCAATGGCGGCTTGAAATTCCATGCGGTAACTGGTGGTTTTCTTTTCGCGACCAAATCCTTCCGTAAGAACTTTGCCGTTTTGAACCATCACGAAAGCCCAAGATCCGTAAGACCCTTTCTCGCTTCCGTCTGTGTAGATTTCGATGGCTTTTTTATTTTTTAGCATTGTCTTTTCATTTCCACTCAGAAAACCCTCGATATAATGTTTATAAGGACTTAGCTTGGTAAAATAAAGAGAATCTCTGGGTTGATGTAAAGTCTACTCTGCTTAGAAAACAGGAAAATTTAAGGCCATTACAGATTGGACTCAGCGCTTCTCACCATTATTTAATTTAATTGACCCGATTATTTTCACATAGAAGACTTTAGAAGCCGTTTATATAAGCCAACAATAGGGTTGGTGTTTCTACTGAGCGCCGTAAATGCTCATCTATGAGGGGGAATATGAAGTTTATCATCGGAGCAATTGCTCTATTAGTGTCTGTGTCGTCAATGGCGACAGTATCTGGGTCAAAAACAATTACAATCATGGCTTATAACGTGGAGAATTTATTCGATACCACCCATGATGCTGGAACAATCGATTGGACTTACCTTCCAATCGCAACAAAGAAGGCATCAAAAGAAGCTCAGAAATATTGTAAATCAATGAGTGAAGGCTTCTATAAAGAAGAGTGCTTGAACTTAGACTGGAGTGAGAAAGCCTACGCTGATCACCTTCGTAATTCAGGACGCGTCATTAAAGAATCAAACCCTGACATCGTAGTTTTAGAAGAAATTGAAAGCTTAAAAGTTGTCAACGAGCTTGTAGACAGAGCTCTCGGTGGAGCCTACAAGCACCGCGCTCTTATTGAAGGGGACGATTCTAGAGGAATCGATGTGGGTGTGATTTCAAAATACCCTATCGTATCTTCTAAGCGTCACAGTACGTTTGTGAATGGTAAAAAATTAAATACTAGAGGAATTCTAGAAGTCACAATCAACGTGAATGGAAAAAAGATTACGGTGTTCGGCAACCATTGGCCTAGCCAAGCCAATCCCGCAGAAGAGCGCGTAGCAAGTGCGGAACAATTGTTAGAGCTTGCTCAAGGCCAAAAATCCGATCTTGTGATGGCGGTGGGAGATTTCAACACTATTGATACAGATCGTCCGCATCCCTTTAAAGTTTTAGCCAATGACTTCCACGATGCAGAACAAGAAGCTCGTGACCTGGGTGTAAAATTAATGCCCGGAACCCACAACCATAAAGGTGAGTGGTCATCTCTGGATAGAATTTTTGTTTTCAAAAATGCAAAAATTCAGCCAGATTGGAGTTCTTTTAAAATTGTAGCTCATCAATGGATGTTGGATGACGCAAAGAAAGTTCCAAAACGCTTTGATGCAAAAACGGGAGAGGGGTTTTCTGACCATTTACCTGTCACAGTTCAAGTCTCTCTAGATTAAAAAATAGCTCCAGTTGCCTCAATTTTAGCAATCAGCGAATTGAGGCAATAGCCACTTAATTTTTTGAGGATAAAATTTTTGAGGACCGTTGCGTCATCATATCAAAAATATCATCGAAACAAGACTAAATTGAAACTCTGACTTGAAAGAATTCTCTCTAAACTGTAATCACAAGTAGCAGAATTGTTAAATGCAAAATTCGCTTATTGACGGAGGATTCATGTTCAAGTTTCAGGTTATATTCTCATTGATTTTTACTCTTATCCTTTCAGTTTCTTGCACCAGCAAAAGAGATAAAGAATTAGGTTCCGCAGAAAATCCCGTAAAATTCTTTTTTGTACCATCGGTGGATGCGACTCTTCTAGATTCGGGAGCAAAAGTAGTTAAAGAATATTTAGAAAAAGAAACTCCTTACAAATATAAATTTGCCATTCCACAAAGTTATGTGGCGGTAGTGGAAGCCTTTGGAACAGACCGAGCCGATGTTGCGTCTCTGAATACATTTGGATACATATTGGCTAACGAAAAGTACGGTGTTGAAGCTCTCATCAGGGTTATTCGTTATGGATCAGATACGTATAAATCTCAAATCATTGCCAAGGCTGATGGTCCGATCAAGAAATTAGAGGATATTAACGGGAAAAAATTTGCCTACGTGGATTCTGCATCCACGTCAGGATACTTACTGCCGGCAAAATATTTGAAGGATAAAGGAGTGCAACCAGAGTCAGTGGTATTTGCAAAAAAGCACGACAACGTCGTGACGATGATTTACCAAGGACAAGTGGATGCAGGAGCTACTTTTTACACTCCGCCAGACAATGGGAAGATTCAAGATGCGAGACGTTTAGTAAAAACTCAATTTCCAGATGTTGAAGAGAAAATTAAAATTGTGGAGCTGACTTCAGACATTCCAAATGATCCAATTGTTTTCAGAAAAGATTTATCACCAGAAATGAAAAAAACGATTCAAGATGCACTCCTCAAATTTGTTAAAACTCCAGATGGAGCTAAGGCTTTCCATGATCTTTACGGTGTAACAGATTTTAAAGTGAGCACTGACAAAGACTACGATTCAGTGAGAGATATTCTCAAAGCTCTAGGTAAAAATGCTTCGGACCTAATAAAATAATTTAGATGAATAGGAATTTTTAATGAGTACGATATTATCCGTTAAGAACTTAGTAAAAACATACCCGAATGGAGTACAAGCTCTAAAGGGTGTTTCCTTTGATGTTAAAAAAGGGGAATTCGTCGTGATTATCGGGCTGAGTGGTTCTGGAAAATCCACTTTACTCCGATGTTTAAATCGTCTCCATGATCCCACTTCTGGTGAAGTTATTTTTGATGGCAAAAATATTGTCAAAATTCAAGGAGCCGAAATTCGTGGCCTTCGTAAAAAAATGGCCATGATTTTTCAAAGTTTCAATCTGATTGATCGTCACACGGTAATCAGCAATGTTTTGACCGGGAATCTCCACAGAACGGGAACACTCAAAAGTATTTTAGGTATTTTTTCCGAAGAAGAAAAAAGTATCGCCAATAAGTTTTTAAAGTTAGTGGGTATCGGAGATAAAGCTAATTACCGAGCGGATCAACTTTCGGGTGGCCAAAAACAAAGAGTAGCTATTGCGAGAGCGCTGGCTCAAGAACCAGAAGTCCTGCTCGCGGATGAACCTGTCGCCTCGCTAGATCCCGCGACTTGCCACGTGGTGATGGATTATTTAGAAAAAGTAAATAAGGAATTAGGCATTACGATCATTTGCAACCTCCATTTCTTGAGTTTAGTAAGAAGATACGCAACTCGCGTGATCGCGCTAAAAGGTGGGGAAGTAATGTACGATGGTGATCCAAAATCCATAGACAATAAATGGTTTGAAACAATTTACGGCGAAGGCGCTAAAGAAGTTCACATCAATTAAGGTTTTAAAAAGTTTGTTACAGCTAGGGAATCTAAAAGGGAATTGTAAGAGGAAAATTGTAAGATGCGCGAAAATATAAAAGCTTCGATATTTGATATTTTTTCATTTGGATATTTGCTCACATTAGCATTTGTCACGTGTTACCGGCCGACGGAAGAGCAGCTCTTAAACATAGAAATAGGTGCAATTGTAACATTGATTTGTTTTATAGTGGGTTGGGTGCTGACATTTGTTCTTTACAAATTCAATGTTAAAACTCTAGGTCTTTTGATTTTCGAAGCGGCACACAAAAAAGCCTTGGGAAATAAGAAAAGTTTTTTAAAAAGCTTTTGGGGTTGGCATTTACAGGTCCTTTTTTGGGCGACATTCATTGTTTCCATTTATGTCACAGAATTTAGTTTTGATGACTTATTTTATGTGAAAGGCCTAGAAGGTGCACAAAGAATTTTTGTAAGCCTGATTACGCCAAACTTTGCCATTCTTCCTCAAGGCTTAATGGCCATTTTTGAAACAGTCTTTATGGCTTTTATGTCGACGGTAATTGCTGTTCCAATCGCTTTTGTTTTAAGTTTTGTTTGTGCCAAGAACGTTATGGGAAAAACGATGATTGGTTTTTCTGTATATTCGGTAATTAGAATTTTTAATAACATCGTAAGATCCATCGAACCTCTAATCTGGGCTATCATATTCTCCGTTTGGGTGGGAATTGGTCCATTTGCAGGGATGTTGGCACTGATGATAACTTCTGTTGCATCACTCACTAAACAGTATTCAGAATTTATTGAAGGGGTGAGTGAAGGTCCTATTGAAGGTATCCAATCGACGGGAGCAAATAGTCTTCAAGTTATTTGGTACGCCATTGTTCCTCAAATAGTTTTGCCTTATATTTCCTATACAATTTATCGCTGGGACATCAACGTCAGAATGGCGACAATCATTGGTCTCGTTGGTGGCGGTGGTATTGGTACTATGTTGATGAATTATCAGGGGCAAGCTCTCTGGCATGAAGTGGGTACTTTAGCTCTTCTCATTGTTATAGTGGTATGGGCAATGGATACGGCATCGGCTTATATTAGAGAAGCAATTAAATAATTCTATTTTTAAAGTCTTCTTCGCTTCTACCGATCAAAGATTTACACCGAGGCGTCGGTTTATTTTCTTTATTTTATGAAGAAAGTTCATAAGCATAATCCTAACTTGATGTCTCCTGACTCTAGAAATACCTAAACGGTATTCGAGAGAGGTATCCCATGGGAAAAAATATTTTTTTTATTTTTATAATTCTATTTCAAATTTCGGTACTGGCGGAAGAGCTAAAATTTGATCGTGGCCCTGATCCGCAAGATCCTATGCAAAAAGAATTAATTGAAATCATTCAAGACATGCCCTTCTTGCCAGGAATTTCAGAGCAACTTCAGGTTTTAGTGCCTTCACAAAAAGGGCAGAAGATGCGTCCAGATTTTGGTGCGATGCCACTGCGTGGATTTTTAACTCCCAATTCTATTTCTGTGCTCGTGATTGGACAAGATGGAACGCATATAGCAGAAGGCGCTAATCGACCAGGCATTGCGGGATTTGGTGGCCGGGTCCACGATATGCTTATGCATTTTGGAATTTACGAGAGTGTGTTCTTTACAAATCTTTACGTGAATACAATTTCAGGACAATACGGGAGTCGTAGTACGCCGGTGGTAAAAGATGGAAAGTCTATTCAGTACCTCAATGTGATTGAGAACAGACAATGGCTTATGACCCATGATGGTCTCTATGGAAAATGGAGAAATCGTTTTCTTTCTTGGGTTATCAGAAATAATCTAGACTCTCTAAAAATGGTAATGATGCTTGGACAAGCCGGAAAAGATGCAGGAGCAAATCTTGTGAATCATCTAGGTGGCAAAGTGACGGCAAGACCTAGCGTCGGCACTGGAGAGCAGTACAATGTACCGGTATTTAAAATGGTAGGAGCCGGTGGCAATAATGAGTGGGCCGTACCCTTAACCAAAGATGGTGAAGACGTTGCGCAAGTTCTAATTCAAAATCCAAAAATTTTAAGTACCTTCAAAGATTCTTTAAATAAAAAACTTAAAGAGCTTGAAGAGCAAGAAACCTCAAAAACAATTCAGTCACAAATTAAAATTCTTAAGAAACGAATCTTAGCATTAGAAAAGCCATTTGATTACAGAGATGCGGATCGTGAAACTGGTGAAGGAATTAGTACGACCAATGCAAAAGAATTATTGGTGGCCAACGTGGAAGCTGCAACCCAGCTTATGGTATTCACGCGCGGTGGGCCTCAAAAAAATGGAGTTCTTTATCCTGAACAATTTGGTGGCTGGGATCTAGAAACGATGGAAGTAAACGGTAAAAAAACACGTTCTATTCAAGGTCTAAGAATTCCTTGTGATGGAAGCCAAGCTGGTGTTTGTGCGGATGCAGAATACGTCATTGCACCTGATGTTGTTTTTGTAGGAGCTCCACATCCGACAGCCTTAAGCATGGGTGAAATGACTAGAAAGGGAAGTGCTGCAAAGAGCGTTGAAAAAGAATTACTAACCCCACTCAAAGAAGAACAATCAAGAGGTTGGGTTCCGCCGGCTCCGGAAAAAAATCTCAACTCACGCTTCTTAGAAGGAAAACCTTATTCCTACGGCAGAGGAATCATTCCACCAAGTCACGGTGATCCAGGAATAACAGATATGCGTTTGTTACCTGTATCAACAGCGCAACGTAGCGGCAGCAGTACCATTGTGATTGGAACAAGAGACCGCGCGCAATTTTCAAAAGAAAAACTAAAAGAAATGGAAAAAGCCACACCATCCAATGAAGATCTTGTGAATAGCCATAACGTTCTAACAAGTCGTCCAAAGTTTGAATCATGGTTATTTAAATACGACCGTGGGCCTGATAGTAGATATGCAAAATTACTTTTTGAGACGCTTGATAAAAAGTCAGTCCTCTGGGTGAAAGCTCAGTACAATGAGGAGGCTCAAGGCATTCTTAAAGAAAAACTCAAAGCAGACATGTCTCCTGATGAGCAAGACGATGTGTATTTAAAAACTGTGGGTATCATGTTTGATAAATATGGAATCGATGCCTTCAATTTCAAATCTCATCCCGAAGCTGGATTCTTTGGACATTATCGTGGAACGTTCGAAAACCCGCGTGTTGTTATTCTTGCCGATCCCCATGGTTACGATAGCTTTATCACTTCAAAAGCTGCTACTGGAGAAAGAGGGCAATATCTGAATGGTTTGATGAGCGACCTTGGGGTCGGAAGTGACTATCTAGTGATCAGTACGGTTCCCATGATGATGGATGGCGCTACAAATGAAGAATGGTCTGGGGTTTTAGAAAGCACGCAAAATTATCGTGATCAACTTTTTAAAGAAATATTATCTCAAGGTACGCCAGACTTATTGATTGCAGACGGGCCAAATGCAGCCAAAGAATTAAAACGCATGGGTTATGATTTTGTCACAATTGAATCTAACGGCAAAGCAGACTCAGGATTTAAAGAAGCTGGATTAAAAATCGCGCAACGAAAAGCTTTTGCAAATGCCTCAGAAATTTCCGGAGCTAGAGTTGATATTCCGCGCGAACACCTGACTTGGATTGCCAGAGTTTGGGAAGGCACTTCTGGAGACCGTGTTATCACCGCAGATGATAAAGAAAACAAAGGAAAGGCTTTTGCCATCGTTGCTCCCAATTGGGCAAGATTTGCCGAAGTTCACTTCACTAAAGAAGAGCAGGCCACCATTTCCGAACTTGTGAATAGGCTAACGCTATCGGGTGAACCATTGCCTGGAGAGAAGATATCCGACTATGTCGAGCGCCGTTCGACGTGTATTTCCTTGGCCGAATACAAAGAACAAAAAGGAAAAAAGAAATGTGAATTGAATTCCCCGCTGCAATTCCTGGGAGTCCTTAAGGATGCTGGTTCTTTTTAAGAAGGTAGCAAGTGAGAGAAATTTTAATTCCAAATAAACTCTTCGATAACTTCAATCGTTGGATCGAGGCTGAGTCTTACCGGACAATTCTTTCCAACTCTTTCTAAAAAATGTCTTTTGTTTTCCGGAATGCCTGCGGGCATTTCGATTTTTACGGTGAGTTTTGAAATCTTTCTGGGATCCACTTGCATTTCTTTGGTCGCCGAAAACTTTGCATCTTTGATATCAAAGGGAAGATCGTTTTTTTGTATAGCAATTGCCATGGTGGTAAGGATGCAACTTCCAAGGGCTGCGCACATCAAGTCTGTCGGTGAGAATGCTTCGCCTTTTCCTTTATTGTCTTTTGGAGCGTCCGTATTGATTTTTATTTGCGAAGGACCGTGAGTAAGTTCGCATCGCTTTTCGCCTTTATATGTTCCATACATCTCAACCATGGTAATCTCCTTCAAAATAAGTATTCATTATTTAAGAACGATGAAGCTGAGGCAAGATATAAATTATTCATCGTGAGTCCAAACTGGCTTCACTTTGAGTACAAAAAAATTGTTGTGCGTCATTCTGAATGTTACAACCCTCTTTATGAAATTAACAACAAACCAAACAACTAATTTAAGAATAGAACTACAAAAAGAGTTCGTTCGCCGTCGCAAGGTCAATGCCAATTACTCGATGAGAGCTTACGCTAAAGCACTGGACATCAATCAGTCTTTTTTATCCAAGATAATGAATGGACAAAGATCGATCAGCCCAGCCATTGCGGAAAGAATTGTTCCAAAGCTTAAGATCAAAGCCACGGCAGCGCCTCTGTTTCTTTATCCGTATCTTACTATGGATAGTGTTCAGTACAGCCAGATGGCCGAAGATGAGGTCAGTCTTTTATCAGAGTGGTCACACTTTGCGATTCTAGAGCTGATCAAAACTAAAAATTTTAAGTCAGATCTAAAGTGGATGGCAAGTCGCTTGGGCCTTCATAATAAAGAAGTGCAAGACTCTTTGGAGCGTTTAGCTCGAATGAAGTTCATTGCAATTGAGAACGGAGGAATCACACTACTCAAGCCCAACAACAATTGGACAAACAACGTTGCAACATCAATAGCAAGGCAAGAATTACAAAAAGAACTGCTAAAAAAAGCCCATAATGCTGTGGAGTCGGTGGAGTTTTCTAAGCGCGAAAATGTTTCATTGACCGTGTCGATCACAAAGGATCGGCTGCCAGAATTTAAAGAACGTATAAATAAATTAAGAGATGAGCTCGATGCCTACTTCCAACCTTCCTCTGATCAAGAAAAGTTTGATGAGGTCTATCAGCTTACAATCGCATTTTTTCCTTTAACCCAAGAATTAAAAAAATAAAATTATTAAAAAATAGGAGAAGTAATTATGAATATAAAAAGTTTAATTAAGATAGCTTTGGCATGTGCCATGTTGTACGCGAGTCCAAGTGTTTACGCCGCAGAACCCATTGAGCGCCCAGTGCAGAAAGGCCAAGGCGGAAACGGTCAGGGTGGTGGAGGCATTACGCGCAATGGTCGCTACATGACTTTTTACAGTGCGGGTTTTTATACTGAGCCTCTGGAAGCAACTTCAGATGAAGTTCCACAGCTGGCGCAATTGATTCATTTTTTCAATACAAACGCTTATATAAGTGAACTCACAAAAGTGAAGTATGCTTCAAAGCTAATGCCTTCATCGGTTAGAAAGTACTACCGAGTGCAAGCCAATACATTTACGCCAGAGGTTCGGGCAAGATTACTTGAAGAGTATGGTCGTGTGATGAAGGTCAATGTGAATGAGGTGGCTCTTTTTGCGATCACGGATACTGAGAATGGAACAACTTATCTTTTTCCAGAGTATTTTAGTTTAAAGCCAACGGAGCAGCAAGCCATGCTCTTTCATGAGACTTACTGGTTGATCAATCCAAAAGCGACATATGCTGAAGTGATTGATGCCGAAATGTCTTTTCAAGCTCACATTGAAAATCTGTCATCTCCTGAAAAATTAGTTCGTTGGCTAAGAACATCTGGAACTCATGGTGATGTGCTCATTTCGGCAATTAAATCAGACCTTAGAACCGGAGCTATGAACGGCTTGGTAAATGACAATAGTATTTCAATACTAAATTTATTAGGGGCTCAATTTATAAATTGTAAAATGAGAGGTTTGAGAGAGGAGTGTATTCCATTTATTAGCACTCATGTGTATGCTTTAAGTCAACGATACCCTAATTCATTATTTATTAAAGTCTATTCTGAAAGCTTGAGTGGAAATAAAGTAAGTATAAGGCTTAATAACGGTGGTTATGATTACGGTGATCTTCTTAATGGCGGGTACTCTACAAATGATAGAGCTATACTAGAGGCATTAACTAAAAAAAGTTTAAGCTTGTCCAGTATTGATTATTCGGGAGACTCTGAATTTGTCGAGGAGCTAATTCCGAAAACACGTAATAGTTACCCAGTGCTAATTAGATTCAATTTAAACAAAGAGAATTAAGGAAAAAATATGAAAAATAAATTATTAATTATGATTTTGTCAGTAGCAGCGATGAACGCTGAAGCCAGAAATATTCACCGCGATGATAATAATTATTACGAATTCAACCGCAGGTATTTTATTTATAATCACAGCAGCTGCGTTTCAGAGTACATCACAAAACTCAGTGAAAAAGAAAGCGTTGCGGAATCTTGCAAGCAAGATCAAAGTTTGCAACTTGCTTGGGCCACGCAAAACTACCCCAACTTGCACGAAAACCCTCGCCGGGTTCAATACTGGCAAGGTGGTTACTCAAAAGTATTGGCCACAACAAGCACTTATTTACGTGAGCTAGTGGACGCTTGCCGTGGAAGGATCCTCTCTAAGATGAATTTTACCCAAACAGATGAAAGGGTCGCTCGACACGAGATCACTAATCCCAACCTGTCACCATCTGTAAAAGAGTCGTTTATGCTGGTTCCAATGACTGAGGATGAGGCAAATCAAGAGTTAGCAGAGGCTAAAAAGAGATGCTTAGCAAAATAATCAAAATAATGTTTAACTTACTTGCCACTTTAGGACATAATTTATGTTCTATGAGTGGCAAGGTGCCATTCTTAAACAGTGAGAGAATATGCAAACAGGTAAAGTGAAGTTTTTTAATGCAGGTAAAGGTTTCGGATTTATTACGCCAGACGACGGTGGTAAAGACGTTTTTGTTCACGCTAACGACATCGGCGGGATTCAACTTAATGAAGGCGATAAAGTTCAGTTCGAAATTGGCCAAGGCAAAAAAGGCCCACAAGCTAATAACGTAAAAGTTGTTAACTAATATACGCGCTGCGCAAAGTGAAGTGCCTACGGCTTAGGTCCTACGCACTTCACCACGCTAAATCTGAAAATAAAAAGTAGTTCCTGAATTTACTTTTGAATCAAACCAAATAGCACCATCGTGCAAATCAATAATTTTTTTTGAAATAGGTAAACCCATTCCAATGCCACTGTATTTCTCTTGATTGTGCAAGAGTTCAAAGGGTGTGAATAAATACTGTGCATGGGCCATATCAAATCCCACGCCGTTGTCTTGAATAAAAAAGGCATTTCCTTTAGGTGTTGTAGTAGAGCCAATTTGAATTTTCACAGTTTCATTTTTTGATGCAAATTTAATAGCGTTATCTATTAGGTTTTCCAGCATAACAGTAATAAGAGTTTTATCGCCCTGGGCTTTGAGGTTTGGTGTTATAAGGATATCAATTGGCTTAGAATGAATATTTTTTCTATTACTCACGATGCTTGAACAAATTTCTGTACAGATTCCTGTTAAGTCCAATTCACAAACTTGAAGTTTTCTTTCGCTCAAGCGAGTATAGGTCAACATACTGTCGATAAGTAGCTGTGTACGTTGGGCAATTCCAATGATTTTTTTAATGTTAGTTTTAATATTAGATATAGCAGAGTCATCAAAGGCTTGCGGGGACTGGTCCAAGAGCAGGTTGCTGAACCCTATGATACTTCGAATTGGTGAACGTAAGTCATGGGATATGAAGCGAGTTAGATTTTCTAAATCCTCCGTTGCAACTTCCAAGGGAGACTTAGGTGTCATTGTCCGCTCTTAATGACTCTAAAAATAATTCCAATAGAGAATACTCAGAGTGTCCTAAGCTTTGAAACTTAACTCCTGTACCAACGCCATCTTTTTGCCAACATCTTTTAACGTTCAGGGAAAGATTCTGATTTAGGATTGAAAGAGTAATAGGAATAGACTCATCGTGAATGGAGCTGGGTAATCCTCCTTTAATAAGCAATCCTCCTAAACTCACATTCGTTACATTTATAGATATTTTCTCATTTGAAACCAAAAGTACAGCATCTAGACTCACATGAAATCTTTTATGTTTTCTACGTTGAATCGTATCTGTTTTGGAGTCAGGTCGAGTTCGACCTAATAGAGTGCAAGAGATGATTTCACATATCTTCGCAGGCTTTTCAAAAACTTGAATATTATCATACTCTTTGAGCTGTAGGGAATCAGGGGATCCTGAGATAACGGCAATTTTTTGTGTTGGGTTGGAGTATTTTATATCAAATATAAGAGCTTCTCCGCTTTTAAGAGGCAGCATTAAATCTGTTATAACAAGGTCATACTTCGTATTCTCGTAGTGTGAAAGTGCAGACCTGGCATCTTGAAAGTAATCAACGTCGTATTTTTCTGCGATTTCTTTTTTGTATAATTTTAACGTTGTAGGACTGTCCTCTATAATCATGATTTTGAATTTGTGGCTTTGGGCAGGCGTTTTTGATGGTATCATAAAATGTAAATTTCCTTTAGATATAAGTTTAAACTAAAATTATTTATTCTTCAATAGCTTAAGAACCGAATTAGACCAATGGAATATTAAATAAAAATTGTATAAAATGATAAAATGTGAGAACTAGTGTTCTTATGCGTGTATATAAAGATCAGAATTTTAACCAGGACATGAGGCGGATAAAAATATCCATCATGACGGTGCTATGTGTCTTGGTTGTTATTGTATTGGGTTTAATTGCTTGGGACAAGGATATTCTTTTTTTCAAAGTTTTGATTGGAATGTCTATCGTGATAATTCTTTTCGTTAGTTTTCTTGTTTCTAAAGTAAATGCACATATGATCATGCTTGAAAGTACTTTGGATCAGCCCCTCGAAGAAACATTCAGATTAGAACCTTTAGGTAAAGAAACTCTTCAAAGGCACGGATGGATTGAGGATTTAAAAAGAAGTGTGCGATTATTTTACGGACTATTTGAGTTTGCGCCAGATGCAATTATTTGTGTGGGTGAAAATGGAAAAATACACAAGATCAATACGCAAACTGAGGAACTTTTTGGCTATGTACGCGAAGAGCTACTTGGCAAACAAATTGAAATTTTGATACCTGAAAAATATCGTAAAGGACATGTTCATCATAGGATGAATTATCAGAAAGATTCTAAGGTCAGGCCCATGGGAGCGAGCGGTCCCTCTCTTATGGGGCTAAAAAAAGACGGTACAGAGTTTCCGCTAGCCATTAAGATTGGTCCCGTTCAGTTTGATGGTATGAATGTAACCCTGGCTGTGATTAGAGATATATCTGCTCAGAAAGAAGCCGAGCAGATTATTAAAAATCTCAATCAGGAGTTGCAAATGAAGGTCACTGATATTGAGTTTGCCAATAAAGAGCTTAAGTCTTTTTCTTATTCAGTTTCCCATGATTTGAGAGCGCCCATAAGAAGTATGATTGCATTTTCAAAAGGAATTTTAGAGGAAAACGAAAGTCTTTCTGATGAAGCAAAAAGAAAACTGAATAAAGTTTTGGCTGCCTCTGAAAGAATGGGCAATTTAGTGGATGCTTTATTAAAGCTAGCCCAGATTTCTCGCAAGGAGCTAAAGCTTCAGGATGTGAATTTAGGAGCAATTGCAAGATTGCTAATGAGCGAAGTTATAACTGAAAATCCGGGGCTCGAAATAAAGACAAAAATTCTTGATGAATCCATCGTGAAAGGTGATCCGGATTTACTGTCTGTTATGTTAAAAAATTTATTTGCCAATGCCGTAAAATTTTCTTCGAAAAGAGAATTCATTGAGCTTGAGTTTGGTGTTGTGGCAGATCCTGATAAAAATATTTACTATGTTAAAGACAATGGAGTTGGGTTTGAAATGCAGTATGCTAAGAACCTATTCCAAGACTTTGAAAGACTCCATCATGCAAATGAGTTTGAAGGAACGGGAATTGGCTTGTCTTCGGCTAGGAGAATAGTAGAAAAACATGGTGGAAAAATCTGGGCCGAATCAAAACCAGACGAAGGTGCAATTTTTTATTTTCAAATATAATAGAAGGAGAAATTATTTATGTTAAGTAACAACGAAAAATATATCCTGCTAGTAGAGGACAATCCCGACGATGAAGAATTGACAATAATTGCTTTGAAAAAAGGAAATATAAATAATGAAATAAAAGTTGTAAGAGATGGAGTAGAGGCCCTTGAATTTTTATTTTCCGCGACGATACTGCCACAGGTGGTGCTGTTGGATTTGAAACTGCCTAAGAAAAAAGGTTTAGAGGTTTTAAAAGAAATTAGAGGAAACGAGAAAACAAAAAAGCTTCCAGTTGTAGTTCTGACATCATCAAAAGAAGAAGAGGATTTGATAAAGAGTTACCATTTGGGTGCCAATAGCTATGTATGTAAGCCCGTAAATATGGAGCAATTTACAATGGCTGTGCAGCAGTTGGGTCTCTACTGGCTAGTTTTAAATGAGTCGCTGACTTGAATTATGCATGACCTATTCCATTATTTATCTCATAATTAGTAAATGAGTAATTCTGAAACACCAGAAATCGTAATCTCGAAAACCAAAGAATGGTTAGAAAAGGCAGTTATAGGTTTAAATCTATGTCCTTTTGCTAGGAACGTTTATGTCAAAAACCAAATTCGTTTCGTGGTGAGTGCAGCCTCTAACGAAGATGATTTGCTGAGAGAACTTATTATTGAGATGAAGCATTTGAATCAAACAGATGTTTCAATAACAGATACGACTCTTCTTATTCATCCAGAAGTTCTTCAAAATTTTCTTGATTACAATCAATTTTTGGATGTCGTAGAGAGCGCTTTGGTAGCGTTGGATTTGGAAGGCACATTGCAAGTCGCAAGTTTCCATCCGCAATACCAGTTCGCAGGGACGAGCGCTGATGATATTTCGAATTTCACCAATAGATCTCCCTATCCAATCTTACATCTTTTACGTGAAGAGAGTATTTCAAAAGCTGTTGATTCATATCCAGATGCAGAAAGTGTTCCAGACAAAAATATCGATACTATGAATAAATTAGGAATGCTTGGTTGGAAAAAATTAAATATTCCCAGCAGAACTTGAAAAGCGCTTTTCGAGCTCTGTAAGGTGGAGTTCCTCTAGGATCCACTTGAGTCTATCGGCTTGGCGTTTCCGTGGATTTTCAATTTTTGTGGCAACGATCAATTCATTTTTCATGGAATGCTCAAAGCCTACGAGCTCGGTTGCGGTGACTTTATAGCCGTGAGCTTCTAATCTTAGGCAACGAAGTACATTGGTAATATGACTTCCAAATTCACGTGTATGGATAGGGTGTCTCCAGATTTCGGCAAGGGGACTTGCAAGGTGTTTGGATTTGTTTTCACGTAAATGCTTTGCCACTTCAGCTTGACAGCAGGGGACAAGGACTAGGTGCTTCGCGCTCTTAGCTAAGGCAAAATCAATAGCATCATCGGTTGCTGTATCACAGGCATGAAGAGCTGTAACGATATCTACCTTTTCAGGAATTTTATCAGAAGTGGTAGAGTCGGCGACAGAAACATTTAAAAAGGACATTCTCTCAAATCCCAATTTCGTTTGGAGCTCAAGAGATTTCTTAATGAGTTCGTCTCGCGTTTCAATGCAATAGATTTGTCCTTCCAAAATGGCTTTGTAAAACAGATCGTAAATAATAAATCCCAAATAAGATTTACCGGCACCATGGTCCACAAGGGTGAGTTTTGCATTATTTTTTTGTAAGTCAAAAAGTAGGGGTTCAATAAAATTATAAAGATGATAAACCTGTTTTAGTTTTCGCCTACTGTCTTGATTGATTTTGCCATCTCGAGTGAGAATGTGTAGCTCTTTAAGCAACTCAATGGATTGATCATCTCGCATTTCTTCTAAAGGTTTTTTCATATGAGGATCAATATACAGACAAATGGGGAGAAATGCTAGTTTTGATCAATTTTGCCATTTGGATGGCCTCTAAGTTGCTTAGTAAATTGACTAGATAACAACTATCCCTTTAAGGACCATTATATGCTTAGCCGAGCTATTGTCTTAGTAACAATTTTAAGCGCATCGACTATAGCTTTTGCAGCTGCAAAAGTGAAAATAATGAACCCTGATTGGGGGCTTTTGGTGAGTCCAAAATTTAAAATGGATGGCAATGGCAGTATCTCAAATCCCTATGATTACAGATACAAGCTCACATTTACTTCTAATGAAAGTATAATTTCAAATAATATCAGCATTTCTTATGATATGGATCTTTATGAAGAAATATTTTTTGCTAATGGAAAGATGGCAAAATCAAAGTTAAAGACTCTGTACAATGTAATTGTAAAAAAAATTTCGCAAGTGATTCCTGAATCAATACTTTTAAACGCTGCTGAGGCCAAAAGCCATACTATTGGAGAATCGGGGTTGGTGTATCCGTTTATTCCATTTTGCAAATTAAAAAATTCTTATGCTCAATCAGAAAATTTTATTAAAATTGCTGATAAAAATGATCCAATAGTTTTCGAAAATACTCTCATCACCAGATATGCCGATCGAAATGCAGGAGTTATGATTCTCGCTCTTTCTGGTCACAATGAAGATCTAAATCTTAACATTGATTGCTACGCGCCTACTCGAGATTTAATCAAATTAGATCAAGTCAGTGGAATTTTAAGAAAAATATTCGGTAAAAAAGCTGGCATAACTTTGGTAAATCAGAGCTGAATCA
Organism: Bdellovibrionota bacterium; assembly: GCA_040386775.1. Classification (NCBI taxonomy): domain Bacteria; kingdom Pseudomonadati; phylum Bdellovibrionota; species Bdellovibrionota bacterium. Next base: position 89,155 of record JAZKEU010000015.1, read on the forward strand.
GCTAAGATCACATTGTCTAAAAAGACATTGGTTTATTAGGGTACCTTTTTATTTTATTTCAAATATCTCTCTATTTGCTCGATATCTTTATCGGATATCTGAAATGGAAAGGGTGGCATCATTTTATTCTTCACTAAAAATTCTGCGGTTCCTAGATGTTCTAACTTAAGGGGAGCTCTGATGCCTTTTACAGAGTGACATGGGTTGCAGCTTTTTAGATTCAGGTTCATAGAGAGTAAGCCCATCTTTGATTGAAAGGGAACGCCTTCACTGAACTCTTTTCCTCCTATGCTTTTAATATTTCCATAAGTTTTAATGCGAATATTCCATAGCTGCAGTTGTATTTTATTTTTTAAACTTACATTCAATTGTTTTGAATTAAAATCAGCTCTGATGGCTCTTGGTCCGTTAGAATGACAAGCGTAGCATCTTACTTTGTATGGGATAGATTCGCTCAGGTTATTCAGTTTGAGTTCTCCTGGAGGCAATTGGTAGAATCGTGCTTGATAGGGTTCTTTTGTTTTATCAACTACGATTGCAAGTCTATCCCAGTTCGAAAAATTCTTGTGTAACCCTTCATGGCTTTGCTGCATTATCCAGGTGTCTTTACTCCACCCAAACACAAATTTTATGCGATTAAATACAGGGCCTCCATTCTTTGTTTTTGATTCGAGAGATTGAAAAGTAATTTGGGAGTCTGAACAGGCAATAAAAAATAGGCTCAGAATAAAAACTGCTGAGCCTAAAATAAAAAGTATTATTTTTTCATATAAGATAAATTGTCTTTAGTGCGAAAGCTCATTTTCTTCTAGATACAAAACATCCAATACTTCTATAAAGATTTCACTTAAACCATCGATCATCCACGAGCCTTTCTTTGCGGGGATCGGCTTCACGTCGGGTAGTGTAGCGGCAGAAATGATAATAGGAAGTTGAGCATCCGGAATAGTCGGCGCAGGTTTCAAGATAGGATCTGGGCATGCACCTCTTCCACAAGTGAAGGACATTAACTCTTCTGTCGGCTGACTGACTTTAAGTATGGTATCAAAGCTGGGTTTGCTTTTTATAATATGAGCCGCAAAATATTCATTCTTTTCTCCAAAGACGAGATAATCAACAGAGCTTTCGGCTTCTAGCGGATTTAATTTTTTGGAAAAAATAATTTTATCAACTTGTACAATGACTGTGCCAAGATTGGTACCGCCTCGCTCAAAATGACCTTTATACAGAGCTGCGGTAAATGATTTTTTACTTTCATTCATGATTAATGTTAAATCCATAGTTTCGGGAACTATAGTAAACAAAGTCTGTCCGTTTTTCTTTTTAAGATCATAAAGCTTTAAAGTTTCTGATTGTGGTATATCAGCCAATGATAGCTTCATAATGAGCTGATAATCATGAGGTTTATGAAACATTGGGAGGTGAGAGGCATACGTTGTCTTATCTCCAAACAATAGCATCCCATGAGTAGCAGGTGCGTCTGCCTGAGTAATTGAGCTTATACAGATGATTGATAATAGTGTTAATATTTTATTTTTCATATTCTTTCTCCTTTTTAAATTCGTAATATATGTTCAAGTTTTTTTAATTCTATTGAAAAGTGCTCTTGCGACTCATTCCATCGATAGAGCAATTGTTTTTATATCGCTTACAATCTTATCCAAGCTTTGGATAGCCCTTATTAGATCTTGGTTCTGACTGCGACTTCCGGTCATCAGCTCGACTATTCCTATGTTTAAAACTTTTGCTAGATCCATATAAGGTTCTCCTTGTATTGCTTTTCCATATTCCCAGTCTCTATAGGTAGAAGCCGAAATATTCAATTGTTCAGCGACCTGCTTGAGACTGAGCCCTCTTTTTATTCTTAATCTATTTAATCTCTTCCCCATTGTTTCCATGGAGAGAACTTATAAATTTTTATTAAATTAGTAAAATTAATTGATTTAATATAGTGATCGATATAACTAATGAATATGTCTTTATCCTCAATACAACTGGAAGCGTTCTCTGCCGTTACGCAAACTTTGAATTTCACAAAGGCTGCGGGTATGCTTCATATTACCCAATCTGCGCTATCTCAGAGAATTCTCAATTTAGAATCGGAGTTGGGGACTACCTTATTTATTCGTGATAAATCAGGCATCAAATTAACAGAAGAAGCGCAAGAGTTGATAAAGTATTGTCAGTTTAAAAATCAATGCGAAGACGAATTTGTATCGAAACTTAAAAGCAAAGATGCAAAACAAATTGCGGGGACCCTGCGGGTCGGCGGCTTTTCATCCGTGATGAGATCAATTTTTTTACCGGCGGTCTCAGACCTTCTTTCTAAGAATCCTCTTCTAAAATTACAAATGTTGATTCGCGAAGTGTATGAATTATTTGATCTACTCAAGAGAAGCGAAATAGATTTCATAATCATCAACTCCAATATAGAAAGGGAAGATATAGAAAGTGTTTTTCTGGGATATGAGGAAAATGTATTGGTACAGAAAAAGAACTATTCAGGAGAAAAAGTTTATCTGGATCATGATGAAAGCGACGAGGTTACTTTCAATTATTTGAAAAAATTTGCAAGAAAAAGTAAAAAAATCAAAAGATGTTATTTGGACGACACCTACGGAATATTAGAAGCCGTCAAACTAGGACTTGGTTACGCCGTTTTGCCGAAACATTTAATCGAAAACGAAAAAAACATTGAGGTCATAAATCCTCAGCAGATCTTAAAAATACCTGTCTATCTTTGTTTTTATAGACAACCTTATTACACCAAAATGCATCTTTCGTTGGTAGAGAAGGTGGTTTCTGCTTTCAAAGAAATTTTACCTACTTTCTAGGTATCTCGTGGCTTTTTCTAATATGCATTGAAACATACAAGCTTTTTGATTATATATATCCCCATGTTGATCACTTAATCGGTACCTAAGTGTACGTACTGTCAGGAGAAAAATCATGTCTTCTATATTTAAAAATATAATTTTAATTGTTTCTTTTATTTCTTTTATTTCTTTTATTTCTTTAAATGCCTTTGCAAAAAATGAGAATTCAACTGAGCAATGTATAAAAAAAGCCCAGGCCGTTGCCGTATCTTTAGACGCCATTAACGGTACTTATCATGCGACTCAAGAAGCGAAATCTAGAATTGAAGTGAGCCACAATGAAGCTTCGTTATCCGATGAGGTTATTGTAATCTATACCTTCGGGACTGGTGAGTCCCTATTTGAAGTTGTCATCAAACCGAATTACTTCGAAAAAGGCGATTGCATTTTTCAAAGCGCAAAGCATATCTCACAAGATTAAAATGTTTTCTTTAACCGCGAATATGACTCACGCTGGAAAAATTAATCTTTTAACTGCACTTCGATAGTTTGACCTTGATATTTAAGAACTAGAGACTTTGCTTCTTTTGCAACTTTTTCTTCGGCTAGGCTTAATGTAAACGTTTTTGGAGTATGCTTCACGGCTGGACAAGCCATTTCAGTCCCGCTAACTCTCAAAACTGCCTCACATGTTTCTACAAAATTTTTTGTCAAGCGATCGTCTCGGCAGATTCCGCTTACGCTTAAGCTTCCTGTTATATGGTTGCAATCATACAAAATTGTTACATGCAAATCGTCGCCATCAGCAAAAGCGCTAAATTTTGGAGTTTTAGCTTGAGCTCCCGTCGAAATTAAAATAGCTACGAATAAAAAAAATGATTTCATAAATTTCTCTCCTTGGTTTTTGATACGGATTAAAAATAGGTAACCTTCAAAGGTTTGCCAATGACGGATTCAATAAATTTCAATTTTGGAATCGAAAATATAAAAATGTAACGAGGCAATAACGGTCGTGCCCTATCACAATTACGTGATAGAACTTCGATGGCTGCTAAAGCCTACGGGATTTCAAAGCTAGCAAACAAATCAGGAATCAATTATTTAACAAGCTGACCTGAGTAAAAGCAACAAGGGATTAATCACTAGTAAGATTAGGAACCTCGTATTCTTTCGAAGACGGCTCTGAAAAAAGTGGGATTGTATCTAAGCCTTCTTTAAGGCCTTCCATAAAATCATCCAGTCGATTTTCTAACGGTTTCGCATTAAACATAAATACAAATGGAGCTTTTCCACCAGGATTTCTAGATGAATTCCATGTGAAATCCTGAATTTGTTTTGCCCATCCAGATTTTTCTAATTCTGTCCATACAGCACGAGCAGATTCACTAGGGGAGTTGGTTGAGATAAGTATTCCACCTTTTAAGTAAGCAAGCCGCCCCGCCATAGCATAGAGTGCGGTACCGAGCCCTAATCCACGCGCTTTAGGAAGCAGTTGTATATGGGATGTGTACACTGGGATACGAGTCTTTCCACCAACTCGAGCAAGCCGAATGCGCCCTATGCTTTCTTCTCCACGATAGACTTCAATCAGGAAACTACCTGTAAACTTACCGTACATAGGACCGTACGAATCACTACTGTTCAAGTTTACTTTAAACTTTGCTTCTAGAGCCTCTATTCGAGTAATTAGAGATTCAACGGTTCTACCTGTTTCGGCTACTTTTTCATGCTGAGAAGCAAATAATTCTGCACATTTCAATTGGGCGTGAGCCGTCCTACCAATTATGGTTACACAACTGATCAAAAGTAATACAGCCAGAATCTTTTTAAGTTGAGTTAAAGTTGAGCGTATACGCATGTTATTACTGATTGCAATCCTGGTACACATAACACTTGTTCGATGATCACTGAATCTGTAGCTTATTCGGCCAAAGTTATTGTTCCTTGGAACTCATTACCTAGAAGATGGTTTAGCGTTTCTAAATCTTTTTCAGAAGTAATTTTGATTCTGTAAGAAACTAAATCTTTATTTTCACCTAAACTGACCACCTCTAGTTGAGTTGATTTAAAAATATCTTGAACCTCTTCTTTTGTGCCTGCGAAGATTTTTGAATTCATATTTTTCATTTTTAATGGTCTGATCGGCGTTCATATATATTGAGGTTTTTTGCTTCGACCAGCTTGAAAAAATCTCTAAAGGAACTGGATTGCAGGCCTGTTAAAAGATAAACGCGAAATTTTTTTGTTTTGGATAATTGAACAAGCTTTTGTGTGACGATTTCGCTGGTTTTTGAATTTGTTGGGTTAAACATGTATATGTGATCCGCTGGGGGCAAATGAAGCTTTGCATCTGATAAATTTACAGTGTGAAACTTGACGTTATCAAAACCAAGTGCGGCTGCTGCCTGGTTTGCATATTTCACGCGCTCGCCAACAATTTCAAGTCCTACAAAATTCACATCTGGACGCAAGAAACCAATCAATAATCCCAGACGACCAATTCCTGATCCAAAATCACTGACCAATTGCCCTGGCTTTAAATTCATGGCATCCACCACTTCCAATAGAGCAAACCACGGGGTTTGCTGGCCAGCTCCTGGTGCATACCATATCTCTTCATCACCATATTTTTTTTGGAGCTTAATCTGATCAAGATAGTTTTCTGATTCAAGTTCTGCCTTTAGGTTTTCATCCATTTCTTTAATCTTTAATCCAAAAAGAAAATCCAATAATGCTGCATGCTTTATCAAAGCCTCTCGATTAAGCCCCTTTAAATAAGCGATTCGTTCATGACTTGGACGTGAAACCAAAGCATTTTGTAAAGCCTCTGTATAAGCACGTTCACTTTTATAGAACTGGTCTATAAGTTGCTCTCTGTTCTGCATTGTTCTCTGATACTCGGGCATTTGGTATAAAGTATCTATATCTTCACGGAGTTTATCTTCACGCTGATCGTAACTTTCTTTGAAAGAGAAATATCTTTCAACTAATTCTGATACTGTTTTTGTTGAGAGTTGAAGAATCTCTCCTTTCTCCGCTGTAAAAAGCTGAGCACAAGTCATGGCATCGGCTTTATGGCCATAAAAAGCTATAATGACAACGGCTACAAAAGTTGGCCAAAAACTCTGCTTATTATTGTCTTTCCTGTCTAATTTTTTTACGAAAAAACAATGCCATAATGACTTTAACACCGAATAAAATATCATGTATTTACCCAATGGAAGAAGTATGCCAGTTGAATCACTTGGGATGCGCAGAACGCCAATGAGCGTCCCGGACCTTATTCCCGAGCGAAGCTCGTCATATAACTTTGAGACGGAATTTCTTCAATCGACTGAGGGTATTCGGTGTTCGTATTAGAGCATTTCCAGCTGTCTTCTCCAAAATATTTTACTCCTTTATAGAAAACTTGTTGCGCCAATACATAACAATTATTCCGTGAGAAATTTTTTGATTGATCTGCTTCTTGATCGCATAGGGAATACATATTATTTAAAAACTTATCGTCGCAACCAGCTTTTGTTTTTCCATCTAATACTCCATGATTGTGGTAGCAGAAATCATGTAAGACACAGGCTTTAAAAAACTCCTGACCCAATCCATAAGCGCCAGTGCACCCATTGGTGATTTGTAAATTATTTGATTTGTCTTTCAGTTCACAGAAAAGGCCATCACGAACTTTACCAGACAACGGACAAGTCCATATCTTTGTTAAAGTACCATTCTTGTTTTTACAGAAATTTTCTAATTGTTTTTCATTTGATTGAGGAATTGCCGCAAACACAAAAGTGGAAACAAAATTTAAAACAAACAGCGCTGCTGCAATCTTCATAATCCCCCCTACAGATAAAAACATAGTATATCCCTAAAAGTAGGAGTCAAATGAGTTAAATAGACTAACATATATCTAACGATAGTTTGAAGGGGGGCGGCGAAATCTTTCTGTCAACCAATGTCCGGGTTGGTGTGGTTTTATACAAAATGGTTTCTTTTGATTTTTTTGAAATTGGTTGCGGGAGCCGGATTTGAACCGACGACCTTCGGGTTATGAGCCCGACGAGCTACCAGGCTGCTCCATCCCGCGACAAGTGGTTACCTAGATCGAATGTTATAGGTTATTCAAACCTCAAGGTAAAGCTCTTTTCTTTAAAAACTTTAGTCTTGTTCTTCTTTTAAACATATTGCTAGGGGTTGCACTCCTTTCATATACTTAAAGCCTATGAAATGCCCAGCTTGTAACTCTCAGCTCAAAGAATTCACCGTAAACAATATTCAATTGGATGCCTGCCATTTAGGCTGCGGTGGAGTGTGGTTTGATAATCGAGAACTTAAAAAATTTGATGAGACTCACGAGCCATCCGTGAACTTGGATATTCAGCCCAAGAATGTACAAAAAAATCCACAACCGTACTCTTGTCCAAAATGTGCAAAGATTAAACTCTTTCCAAGATTTTCTAGTGTAAAAAGAAAAGTGCAGGTCGATGAGTGCGCGAGCTGTGGAGGAGTGTGGTTGGATGCTGGTGAAATTTCTGAAATCAGAAATGAATTCTCAACTGAGGCAGATCGCACCAAAGCGGCAGAGGAAATTTTCAATCACATGTTTGATAAGGATTTAGCCAAAGCCCGAGAGAAAACCCAAAAAGAACTTCACAGTACAAAGTTACTTTCAAATGCACTAAAATTCGTTTGTCCCTCGTGGTATATTCCAGGAAAGCAAAAAGGCGGGGCCTTTTAGTTTTTCTGGCCTGCAATTTTATGTAGTTCTTGTCTGGTTATTCCTTGATTTTTTCTCTTTACGCGCGAGCCTCGGATATGGTGATGAGCGCAGTTCTTAGAGCAGGTTTTCAATTCTGGTTTTCCTGAATCTAAACATTTTCCACAAATTTTTTGAGTTTTATCGCAACGAATGCAGCTCACTTGCTTATGAGCCGGCTGTCCGCAATGAGGGCAGAACGTGTACTTTGTGGAGGCATCGAGATTCGTATCTACTGCCACACGACGATCGAAGACAAAGCATTCTCCATCCCATTGATCCGATTGCTTCACGTCTTCAAAGTATTTAAGAATTCCGCCTTCAAGTTGATAAACATTTTCAAAACCTTGTTTCTGCATTTCGATAATCGCTTTTTCACAGCGAATTCCACCCGTACAGTAAATCAGAATTTTTTTGTCTTTATTAATATCTAAACTTTTAAGTTTTTCTGGGAACTCATTGAATTCATTCATGTTGAGGTCTAGCGCTTTTTTAAATTTCCCAATCTCAGTTTCATACCAATTTCTAGTGTCGATAACTAAAGCGTCAGGATCATTTTGCAGAATCTCTTCCCATTCTTCCGGGGTGACATGATTTAAAAATGTTGTTTCAGGCACCACGGAAGTATCGCCAAGAGTTACGATTTCCTTTTTTACTTTTAATTTAAAAGCCCGAAAAGGCATATAGTCGGAAATACTATCTTTGTTGGTGAGTTCACCCACGATCGTATCTTTTGCGATATACTCGCGAAACTGTGCACAACCATCTGCTGGACCTGAGATCGTAGAGTTCACACCCTCAGTTCCTAATAGAAAAAGCCCTCTGATTTTTAATTCTTCAGCTTTTTTCTCAATCTTTTCCTTGAGTGCCGGGAGATCTTCTCTGTTCAGAGAAACGAACTTATAAAAGGCACTCACAAGATAACCTTTTTGAGCGTTTGAATTGTTTGATTGAGATTGGTTTTCCATAGATGAAGGAATATAAACAATCTTGAGCCACCATGTCAAATTCGAAAGTACCTTTACTTAGCGAGAATAAACTCCATGAAATTACTCCAAGGGTGACTTTTAAGTGGCTTAGGCATAAAACTTAAAACTCATGCAACATCCTTTTGAAGTCAAAAATTTAAAGAAAACCTATGGTTCCAAAAATCACCAAACTCAAGCACTTAAGGGCGTAAGCTTTCAGATGAATGAGGGCGAAGTTTTTGGTCTTTTAGGTCCCAACGGTGCGGGCAAAACCACTCTCATTTCCATCCTCACTGGCCTCGAGCAGGCGACAGAAGGGCAAGCATTTATTTTTGGCGAAGACGTCTCCAAAGGACTTCAGTCCACGAAATCTCAAGTTGGAATTGTCCCGCAAGAATTAGTGAATCATGGATTTTTTTCTATCAATGAAGTTTTGGGTTTTCACTCTGGTTACTACGGGATCAAAAAGAACCAAGAATACATTGATTACCTTTTAGGTAAATTGGGCCTACTTCCACATAAAGGGAAAAAGGTGAGAGAGCTGAGTGGAGGAATGAAGAGAAGATTTCTCATTGCCAAGGCTCTCGTCCACAAACCCAAACTTTTAATGTTGGATGAGCCAACGGCCGGTGTAGACATTGAGCTTAGAAATTCCCTTTGGGAATTTGTGGAAGAATTAAACAAGAACGGAACCTCTGTTTTGCTCACCACTCACTATCTCGAGGAAGCGGAAAAACTTTGTCACCGAGTGGGAATCATTCATCAAGGCGAACTGAAGGCCGTAGGGAAAACCAGCACGCTCATCAAAGACCTCACGCAAAGAGAAGTATTGATTTACTTCAAGGAAGCTACAAAAATTGAAAGCATTTATCTTAAAAAACAAACGGAAAACATGATGGCTTTTCAAATCCCTTCTCACATGGAATTGGGTGAACTCATGGCCAAATTGAAATTGGATCTCACCAAGGTGATCGATGTCAAAATCAGAGAGGGAAGGCTGGAAGATGCTTTCTTAAGTATTCTTGGAGATAAAACAAAAAATGGAAATACAAGATGAGACCTCAAGATAATATCAAGCGAGAATTAAATTTAACGCCATTCCAAGCTCTCTTCAAAAAAGAAATCATGAGATTTTGGAAAGTCGTAGGGCAGACGGTGTTTACGCCCTTGGTGAACGCAAGTTTATATCTATTGATCTTCGGCGTGAGTTTAGGAAAAAGCATCACTCTTTCCAGTGGAATTTCTTATTTGGCTTTCTTGATTCCTGGATTGGTGACCATGGCGACTCTCAACAACGCTTTTCAAAATACATCGAGTTCTATTTTGGGCTCAAAATTTCACGGAGACATTATTGATCTCAAAGTCGTTCCTTTAACTTTGAATCAAATTGTCTCGGCTTTCAGTCTTGGAGCCATTGTTCGAGGTCTCACGGTGGGTGCGATTACATTCATGGTGAGTGAAGTATTTTACTTTGCTACGATGGGTGAATTTTTAAGCATCGCACATCCATTTCAGCTTTTATTTTACCTTACCGTCGGCGGTGTAACTTTCGGCCTTTTGGGTGTTATTGTGGGTTTTTGGGCAAGAAATTTTGAACAAGTCAACGCTATTGGTGGTTTTGTTCTTTTACCGCTCATTTATCTTGGAGGTGTGTTTTATTCACTCGAAAATCTCCATCCCTTCTGGCAAAAAATTTCACAGATGAACCCACTGCTTTATTTCGTGAACGGCGTACGCTATAGCATTCTCAATCACTCGGATGTCCCGGCTGAAAAGGCCATGATGATATCTTTGATCAGCGTTGTAGTCCTCTACTTCCTGGCTCGAAGAAGCATTCAAAAGGGATCTTTCCAGAAATGGTAAATTTCCGAGTGGATTAGATAAACCAATTTGGGTAGTTGGTTTATTTGTGGGAACTTAACTGTGGGGGCAGTTCGTGGGGAATTTTCGTCTTGGTTTTTTAAAAATCATTTTAGGTGTCGCTCTATTCTTTTCTTTAAATTCTAATTTTGCATATGCTAAAGTGTCTTGCGAAAGTCTTTTTTCAAGAATCGAAAGACAAGAGCTGCCGGTTGCACAAGCTACAAATATAGCATCTGCTGTTGGTTTAAGAGAAAATCCTAAACTCAAAATCGTCACATGGAATGTTTTCAATCTCAAAATTCCAGAAATAGAATATCCTATTGATTCTGAAGCTTATATTAATACGTCGAAAAACCAGCGTATGAAATTTGCTAAATCTGAAGATATGTTACTGGAAATGAAACGAGTATTTGATGAATTGGATGCGGATATTTATGTGCTCCAAGAAGTTTTTAGCAAAG